>JAZOTV010000236.1:0-9118 GCA_045657815.1 Akkermansia sp. | reverse complement strand
GGATGAGCGGCTCCTCCCCGCGCAGGGCCAGCATGGCATTAGCCCCCGCCAGCAGCCCCTGGCCGGCGGCTTCCTCATAGCCGCTGGTGCCGTTGATCTGGCCGGCGAAGTAGAGGCCGCGCACGCGCTTGGTCTCCAGGGTGGGCTGCAGCTCGGTGGGCGGCACAAAATCATACTCCACGGCATAGCCGGGGCGGATGAGCTGGGCCTTTTCCAGCCCGGGAATACTGTGCACGATATCCAGCTGCACAAAGAAGGGCAGGGAGCTGGAGAGGCCGTTCAGGTAGAATTCATCCGTGCTGCGGCCCTCGGGTTCAATGAAAATCTGGTGGCGTTCCTTATCCGCAAAGCGCACCACCTTGTCCTCGATGCTGGGGCAGTAGCGCGGGCCGGTGCCCTCAATCACGCCGCCGAACAGCGGGCTGTGCTCCAGGTTGCGGCGGATGATATCGTGCGTGCCTTCGTGGGTGTAGGTAATGGCGCAGGGGAGCTGCTGCAGCTCAAAATCGGCATCGGCAAAGTGGTTGAGGGTGCAGTGCGGCTCCGTTTCGCGGCTGAGACGCTGGCGGCTGCTGAAGCTGAAGAGCGGCGGCGGGGTATCGCCCGGCTGCATCTGCAGGGAGTCAAAATCAATGCTGCTGCCCAGAATACGCGGGGAGGTGCCGGTCTTGAAGCGCTGCAGCGGGAAGCCCAGTTTTTCCAGGCTGGCGGAAATACCGCTGGGGGCGCCGCCCAGGCGGCCGCCGGGCAGGTGGTCCATGCCCACATGAAGCAGGCCGCGCATGAAGGTGCCGCTGCACAGCACCACGGCGCGGGCAGCAAAGCGCTGGCCCCAGGTGGTGGTGACACCGGCCACGCGGCCATCCTGCACCACGATTTCATCCACATCTCCCTGGAAGAGCTGCAGCCCCGGCGTGGTCTCCAGCACCCACTTCATGCGGGCGCGGTAGGCGCTCTTGTCGCACTGGGCGCGGGGGGCGCGCACGCTGGGACCCTTGGAGGCATTCAGCATGCGGAACTGAATGGCCGTGGCATCAGTATTCAGGCCCATGGCACCGCCCAGGGCATCAATCTCGCGCACCATGTGGCCCTTGGCCAGGCCGCCGATGGCGGGGTTGCAGCTCATCTGGCCCACGGTGTCCAGGTCATGCGTGAGCATGGCCACGGTGCCCCCCAGGCGGGTGGCGGCCAGGGCTGCCTCGATACCGGCGTGGCCACCGCCAATCACCAGCACATCAAATACTGTGGGAATAAGGTAACTCATGCCGAGGTGAGCGAGACGATGAGTTTATGCAGAATATCGCGGGCATCCAGACCGCTGGAGACCAGCGCCTTGTCAGCCGCGGCGCAGGCCTGCAGATCGCGGCGGGCTTTGCGCAGGCTCAGCTTGCCCACGGTGCGGGCGGCATTGAACAGGCCATAGGTGTTCGGCGAGCCGTCCTTTTTGAGGGGGAGCAGCTTCCTGCCCTCGGCGGGCAGGCGGTTCAGCGCGGCATCAAATGCGCGGTAGTTACCGGTATCCGGCTGGTAGGTATCAATAATCAGGCGGGCGCAGAAACGCTGGCGGACCGTGGGCACAATGGCCGCACGCATGATGGACACGCCCTGTTCGCCGTGTTCCAGCTGCTCATTCACCAGGTGAACGGCCAGGCGGGAGTTTCCGCTTTCGATAGCGCGGGAAATTTCAAAAATCACCCCGTTGCGGGAAACTGCCACCATGAGTTCCACATCCTCTTCTGTCACGCGGCGGCGCTCCGGTCCCAGGTATACATCCAGCTTGGCCAGCTCATTGGAAATCTGGCGTGTGCTCTCATTCACGCGGTGGATGAATAAATCCAGCGCAGCGTTGTCGAAGGTGATACCCAGCGGCTTGGCCATGCGCAGGGTAAGAGCGGAAAGTTCGCCCTCCCAACCGGGTTTGGTGATGTCGATTTTGGAGAACTCCTTGACATCAGCTGCGGCTCCCAGCTTCTTGAAGAACGAGCGGCGCTTGTCCATCTCGCTGGCAGAAAGCACGAAGAAGGTCTCCTCCGGCAGGTTGGTGAGGGTTTCTGCCAGTTCATCCAGCGCGGCCTGCACCGCTTCGCTGCGGGCACCCTGCGGGGTATCGCCCATGAAATTGGCACCCTTCAGCCAGATGACCTTGCGGCCGCCGAACATATTCATGGTCTGCAGACCGGAAATCGTGCGCCCCAGAATATCCACGGCTTCATCCACCGTGGCAGCGGAGCCGTCAATGGTCTCATTCCCCCAGCCATCGCTCCCTTCTTCCAGGCGGGCGTAGGCAGCAGCGGCAGCAGCAGCGGCGGCACCTTCATCGCTGCCGAAAAAGACGTAACTGGAGTGTTGTGCGGGCACGTGCCCATTAGAACAGAAAATGTGGGACAAGTCAACCCGATTCCGCTGGCCGTAATTTCTGCCGGACGGGATTTTCTGCTTGATTTAAGACCATGGCCTTGTTACTATTTCCCAGTAATATATAAACAAGTCACGAATATGAAGTTATTTCCGATTTTGCTGATCAGTGCTGCAGCGGTAGCCTTCATGCCGGCTCAGGCTCAGGGCCGCCGCTCTAACAAGACAAATCGCAAGCCTGCGACTACTGCTCCTGCAGCGCCGGTGGCACCCGCTGCGCCTTCTGCCACTGGTGGGGCCACGGCTGAGGCACCTAAGACTGGTGTTCGGTTCGTGATTTGTTCACCCTCCGGTGCCACGCTTCCTTCCCCGCTGTATGTGCGCGATGGCAAGGAATTCAAGGCCATTAATATTGGTTCCCGCACCCCGAGTGACCGTGTGAAGCCGCAGGGTGGAGTGATTGATTTCTGGGATAAGGATCCCAGCGCCGCTGCTGAGGGTGAGGGCAAGAAGCCGTCCACCGCCAAGTTACCGGAGCCTGCATTCTCTGTGCAGGTGGGCTCGAATACGGGCAAGAAGGTTGTGTGCATTCTTTCCCCGGGCAAGGAGCTTAAGAACACGAATGCCCTGTTCCTGAATGAGAGTGATTTCCCGCGCAGCGGCATGCATATCATCAATCTTTCCTCCTTCCCGCTGCAGATGATCACCTCTGAGAGCAATGATTTCAAGGATAAGAAGGAATCCAAGATTGGCGTATACCGCCGCGAGGATGGTATTTCCAAATCCAACAGCTGGAGCTTCAATGGTAAGAAGGGCCAGCAGGTTTCCTTCATCCTTTCCTATGCCAGTAAGGATATCAAGGGTTACAAGCGCGTCAAATCCTCCACCTTTGTTGTATCGGACCGCCAGTCCGTCGTGAACGTGGTGGTGAAAGATCAGACCCGCAACGTGCCTAAATTAATGACGATTCAGCTTACGGAAAGTAAGTAATTATTCGTTTCTGCTTTTGCTACACTAGAAAACTCTCTCCGTTCTCTCTATGTCTAAGAAACCTGCAGAAGGTGAAGTTGCAGCCCGCATTGCCCGTATTGGTGACATGTTTGCTGTAAGCGGTGATTTCCTTTATGGAGAGGAGCTGCGCAACGGTCATATCAACACCACCTACCGCGCCTGCTATCGCTCGGAAGATGGGCAGGAAGACCGCTACATCCTCCAGCGCATCAACGATTATGTGTTCAAAGACCCGGCTCAGGTGATGCGCAATGTAGAAAAGGTGACCCGCCATATCACCTGGAAACTGCTGCGTCGCCGCCGCGATGCCGCTGGCCAGACCCTCAACCTGTTCCCCGCCCGTGGTGGCCGCAACTACATTGTGCTGCCGGAGGAAGGCGGCATGTGGCGCTGCTACAACAACATTGAGGGAACCCACACCTACGATGTGGTGGAAAACACCCGCCAGGCCTACCAGGCTGGTTACGCCTTCGGTTCCTTCCAGGACCTCATCTGCGATATGAACCCGGAGGATATCAAGGAATCCATTCCGGATTTCCACAACACCCCCAAGCGCTATGCTGATCTGCTCCGCAGTGTGGAGGCAGACACCATGGGCCGTGTGAAGAATTGCCAGGCAGAGCTGGAGCTGCTGAAGAGCTGGGAGAACCGCTATGCCCGCATCACTGATATGCTGGCCAGTGGAGAATTGCCCACCCGCATCACCCACAATGATACCAAGATTAACAATGTGATGCTGGATGAAGAGACAGACGATGCCGTGTGTGTGATTGACCTCGACACCGTGATGCCCGGCTCCGTTCTGTATGATTTCGGTGATATGGTGCGCACCGCAACCTGCATGGCCAGGGAAGATGAAGAGGACCTGAGCAAGGTTCGCATGGAGATGCCCTTCTTCGAATCCCTGGCAGAGGGGTATCTGGATGCTGCTCATGGTTTCCTGACCCAGAGGGAAGTGGAGTTCATGCCGTTCTCCGGCTGGCTCATCACTACGGAAATCGGTATTCGCTTCCTGACGGATTACCTGGATGGTGACAAGTATTTCCGCACAGAAAAGCCGGAGCATAATCTCATACGAGCCCGCAACCAGCTCAAACTGGCTCAGAGCATCGACAGCCAGCTGATTTCCATGGGCAAATATGTGCGCAGGCTGATGAAATCCTACAGCAAGTGATGCGAAAGCTCGTTCGGAAGGTTGCTTTGGTATTCGGCATTCTGCTGGCCGCATGGGGGCCGGCAGATGCCGCCTGGAATATACAGGATATCAAAGACCGATTCGAACACGTGACCATGTATGACGGCGCTGTTTCTGTGCTGCATGATGGCTGGGTCATCACCTTCCTTTCACACGATGGCGGGCGCATCGGCGCTGCTGCTCTGGTGGAGCACAAGGGAGCCCGCAAGCATGAGAACAGCATGGATGCCATGATTCAGCGTATATCGCGTACGCTGCGCATGACAGCGCCGGAATCTCTGTTCTTCCTGAATGAGCGCAAATCTGCCTTGCTGATGGACCGGCATGTGGTCAATAATCTGGTGGGGCTCAAGAACAATGTGTTTGAGAGCAGTGGGCTGGCGGCCATGGTGAATTTGCATGAGGGTGATACTTTCAGGATTCAAGGCATAAACGAAAACGGCACCGTGAGCTGGCGGACGATAAAGAGGGGCAGTATTGGTCTGCGCATGCCGTTGGCGGAGACGCGCCTCTCTGCTATGGAGGTGACCGGTAACCAGCAATTGGATGAATATTCCGGGGTGGTGCTGGCTGGCAAGCTGGGATTACCGAGGAGTTCGGCATCGCGTGAGGACTGTTTGGCTGCAGCCAGGTGGCTTTCCTGCCAGTATGTGCTCTACATGAATTCGCGCCATAATATGCTGCTTGTGCGCAATGGTTCCCGCTGTGTTATCGGCACACGGGAAGGGGTTACTCAGATGCTCCGGAGCCGCGATTATGCCACCGTTCCTGTGCCGAAAACCCCTTCTGCCTGGCCGGCAGAAGAGAAGCCGGAGCCTGTGCACTCTTCCTCGCAGCCTGTCGGAAATTCACCAGAAAAACCTGAAGAACCCGCCCAGGAGCCCCAGCAGATTTCACCCAAGGCCGCCCGGGAGGCTTATCTGTATTTCATTCAGAAGCTTTGAATGGGTGCTGAGCCTGGGGAATTGAGTAAAAATATTTGCAAATGCCCGTTATTTTTAGGGCTAAAGGGTTGCCAAGAGGCGGAATCTCTGCTAAACTCCCCGCAGCGGCGGTGTAGTCACCGGCGCTGTGTATCATTTTATTTTTCCTCACATGAGCCTTCCGTTTTTCAGCAAGCTGCGTCATAAGAAAGCCTACCTGCGCATCGTTGAGACAGAATTACAGAAAGTCCGCGACACGATTGAAGAGCAGACCGGGCATTTCTCTCCCTATATGCGGGATTATATGCGCCAGGTGTGCAAAGGGCAGGGCAAGATGATCCGCCCGGGTCTGGTGTTGCTTACGGCAGCTGCCACAGGTGGTATCAAGGAGGAACACACCACCTTTGCCGCCATGCTGGAGATGCTGCACATGGCTTCTCTGGTGCATGATGATGTGCTGGATAAGGCCGAGACGCGCCGCGACCAGCCTACGCCGAATGCGCTCTGGGGCAATGAACTGGCGGTGCTGCTGGGAGATTCCATGCTGGCTCAGGCCATGGTGATGGGCTCCGAAATCGGCGATGCACGCTTTATCCGCCGCATGGCCCTGGGCGTGCGCGATCTGTGCGAGGGCGAGGTGGAGCAGTCTACCCGGCTGTGGGATATCGACATGAGCCGCGCAGATTATTACGAGCTTATCCGCAAGAAGACAGCCACGCTCTTTGCCATGGCCATGGCGGGAGCGGCTTTCCTTCAGGGGCTTGATGATGAGATGATTGAGCAGCTGAACCGCATGGGCACACTGCTGGGTATCTCCTACCAGATTTATGATGACTGCCTTGATTTGACCGGCAGCGATGAAAGCGCCGGCAAGACCCTGGGCACGGATAACGAGAAGGGAAAGCTGACCCTGCCGGTGTTCTTCCTCATGGAATCCACCAGCGATGATGTGGCCGCATACGCCCGGAGCTGCGTGGAGAAACACGAGGAGATTGACTACTCCCGCCTGCACGAAACAGAGGCTTTTGCCGAGGCTATCCGCTTGTCGGTGGAGGAAGGGCTTTCCCGCAATGAGGAGGCGCGAGAGGTGCTCTGGATGCTGCCGGAATCTCCCGCCCGCGAGGCTCTGGCCGAAATGACCTACCGCCTGGATGAGATGCTGCGCGAGTGCTGCGTGGATTAATTGATATTTCCTATTGCCCCGCATGTTACGCCCGGACAAGATGGTGCCCCAGGAAACGGATCTCGCCACGAGAATCTGGGCAGATATCTATGCCGCTGCTGAATCTGCCGCAGAGCAGGAGCCCAAGCTCACCGGCCTGCTGGATGACGTGGTGCTGAGCCGCAACAAGCTGGGCACGGCAGTTTCCGTGCGCCTGGCGCGCAAGCTTTCCCGCCGCGATATCGGCCGCGATGACCTGGAGCCGCTTATCCGCTCCCTGCTCAAGAGCGACCCCATGGTGGTGGACATGATGGCTGCCGACCTGAAGGCGGTGGTGGAGCGAGATGCCGCCTGCCACAACGCGCTGGAGCCGCTCATGGTCTTCAAGGGATTCCATGCCCTGGCCACATACCGTCTGGCGCATATTCTGTGGAAACAGAAGCGCTATATGCTGGCGCTGCTGTTCCAGAGCGTGGGCAGCGAGGTGTTCGGCATCGATATTCACCCGGCGGCCCGCATTGGCTGCGGTGTGCTGCTGGACCACGGCACCGGCTTTGTGGTGGGCGAAACCGCCATCATTGAGAATGATGTATCCCTCTTCCACGAGGTGACCCTGGGCGGTACCGGCAAGGAGAAGGGAGATGCCCGCCACCCGGTGGTGCGCAGCGGCGTGCTCATTGGCGCCGGCGCCAAGGTGCTGGGCCGTGTGGAGGTGGGCGAATGCGCCAAGGTAGCCGCTTCCTCCGTGGTGCTTTCCGATGTGCGCCCGCATACCACTGTGGCCGGTATTCCGGCGGTGGAGGTGGGCGCTGCCTTGGGTGAACCCGCACTCTTCATGCAGCATTGCCTGAGCTGAGAATAAGACTTATATGATAACGGAACTGGATATCCACCTGCCGCTGGCCCGCGCGCTGCGCGAGGACGCCCGCCGTAAGGCAGCTGCGCAGAAATTGCAGATTTCTCCCTACCGCATTAAAGGCATGCGCCTGATTAAGGAGAGCATTGATGCCCGCCGCCGCCCCATTTGCAAGCAGCTGCGCCTGCTGGTGGGGGTGGATGAGGAGCTGCCCCCGGCTTCCCTGCCGGAGCGCCACTATACACCGGTGGCCGCTGAGGCAAAGAAGGTTATCATTGTGGGCAGCGGCCCCGGCGGTCTGTTTGCTGCCCTGCGCTGCATTGAGCTGGGCATGCGCCCGGTGGTGCTGGAGCGCGGCAAGGATGTCTCTGCCCGCCGCTTCGACCTGCAGCCCATCAACTGCCAGGGCTATGTGGTGGAGGATTCCAACTACTGCTTCGGCGAGGGCGGTGCCGGCACTTTCTCCGATGGCAAGCTGTTCACCCGCGCCACGAAACGCGGACCGGTCATGGAGATTTACGAAACCTTTGTGGCCCACGGCGCAGCCCCGGAGATTCTGACCGATGCGCACCCGCACATCGGCTCCAACCGCCTGCCGAACATCATCAAGGCCATGCGCGGCAGCATCATTGCTGCCGGAGGCGAGGTGCATTTCCAGACCCGAGTGAACGGCCTGCTGAAGAGTGTGGACGGCAAGCGCCTGCTCGGCGTGCGCACGGCTGATGGCCGCGAATTCACCGGCGATGCCGTTATTCTGGCCACCGGCCACAGCGCACGCGATGTGTACCGCATGCTGCATGATGAAGGCGTGCGCCTGGAGCGCAAGCCCTTTGCCGTGGGTGTGCGTATCGAGCACCCGCAGAGCCTTATTGACACCGCGCAGTACCACCTGCGCCCTGGTCAGGAGCGCCCGGAGGGGCTGCCCGCCGCCCGCTATGCCCTGGCCACCAAGATTCAGGACCGCGGCGTGCATTCCTTCTGCATGTGCCCGGGTGGCTTCATTGTGCCCTCCGCCACGGAGAATGATGAAGTGGTGGTGAATGGCATGTCGCTCTCCCGCCGCAACTCCCCCTTTGCCAACAGTGGCTTTGTGGTGACCGTGGAGCCGGAGGATACAGATGCTTTCCTGGCAGAGCACGGCGTGCTCTCCGGTATTGCATACCAGAAAGCCCTGGAAATTGCCACCAGCCAGGCCGGTGGCGGCATGCAGAAAGCCCCCGCCCAGCGCGTGGTCGATTTCCTGGCTGGCCGCGTCTCTGCCACCCTGCCCAAGACCACCTACCACCCCGGCATCACCTCCTGGGACCTGAATGCCCTGCTGCCGCAAAGCGTCTGCTGGCGCATGCGCGAAGGCCTGCAATTCTTCAATCGCAAGCTGCGCGGCTTTGCCGGGGAGGATGCCTTGCTCATAGGCTGCGAAACCCGCACCAGCTCGCCCCTGCGCATCCCGCGCGACCCTGCCACCCTGCAGCATGTCGACTTGCCGGGGCTCTACCCCTGCGGAGAGGGCGCCGGCTACGCAGGCGGCATCGTTTCCGCCGCGCTGGATGGCCGCCGCTGTGCCGAGGCTTGTGCTGCGGCTCTGCGCTGCGAATAATTCGCTCAACCTTGTGTTT
>JAZOTV010000235.1:0-8513 GCA_045657815.1 Akkermansia sp. | reverse complement strand
CGGACACGCTCCGGGTTGATGTCCACCACCCCTACCACCTTGAGCAGCTCTGGGTTGGTGAGTGCCACGGCGGAGTAGATGGAGGCTCGCCCACCCATGCCCACTATGACTACGCTGATGGGCTTGCGCTCCGGTTCCTGTGCTTCGCTGCTCATGGCTTATCTGCCCCAGCGGCGGGTAATGCCGCTGTAGGAATCGATACGGCGGTCGCGGAAGAATGGCCAGATGCGGCGGTGGGCTTCCAAAGCTGCCAGGTCCACATCTGCAAAGAGGATAGTGCGCTCTTTCACCGGGGCTTTGGCTACTATCTGCCCGCAGTAGTCGGAGACGAAGCTCTGCCCCCAGAAGGTGGTTTCTCCCTCCACGCCGCAGCGGTTCACGGCGCACACATAGCAGCCATTGGCCACCGCGTGGCCGCGCTGCACGGTTTCCCAGGCGCAGTGCTGGGCGGTGTACAGCTCTTCCTCCCCGGGAATCCAGCCGATGGCGGTGGGGTAGAACAGGATTTCGGCACCTTCCATGGCGGTGAGTCGGGCGGCCTCCGGGTACCACTGGTCCCAGCAGATGAGCACGCCGATGCGGCCGAAGCGGGTCTCAAAGCACTTGTAGCCCAGGTCACCGGGTGTGAAGTAGAATTTTTCCTCGAATCCGGGGTCCTGGGGTATGTGCATCTTGCGGTACAGGCCGAGGAAGGAGCCATCGGCATCAATAACCCAGGCGGTGTTGTGGTACAGCCCGGTGGCGCGTTTCTCGAAGCCGGCGGCCACGATGACGATGCTCAGTTCCTTCGCAAGTTCGCAGAGCTCGTCAGTCCATTCACCAGGAATGGGGTCGGCTGTGTTGAACAGCTCGCAATCCTGCGTGCGGCAGAAATACAGCGTGGTGCACATCTCCTGGGTGCATACAATCTGGGCACCGCCGGCAGCGGCTTCGCGGATGGCGAGCATCTGGCGGCGCTTGTTCTCGGCGGGGTCGGCTACAGCTTCCTGCTGAATCAGGGCAATCCTCGGCATGGCCTCATTGTATCATATTATCGCGCAGGTTGCAAGTCTGTGTGAGCTTCAAATTTGGCGGATGTGTGGTTGCGGGTAGATTCATTATGTGTGTAGAGTGCAAATGTTATTGGGGGAGTAATTCATGTAAGTTGTGTTTTCGTTCTGGTGTAAGATAATGGCGTGTTTTTTCTCAGATAAGCGTAAGATGGCGTTGGTTGATTTATGCCATAGATTGCGCTTGTGCCTTGGTTGGATATTGTGTATATTGAGTTTTGCTGGTGTGGTTTCTAATAGTTATGAATAATGCCCTCAAACAGACATGTGTTTCCTTTATGCGATATCTGGTTGCAGGTGGATTAGGATTTGTCATTGATTATGGAGTCTTGGCATTATGCTATGAGGTTCTGGAACTGCATTATATATGGTCTGCAATGGCAGGATTTACGCTGGGTCTTGTTTTTGTGTACATTTCCAGTAATCGCTGGGTGTTTGCCAAACGAAGGTTGCCGGATAAAGTCTGGCTGGAGTTTCTGATTTTTGCTGCTATTGGAATAGCTGGATTAGGTCTTACAGTGCTTTTTATGTGGCTCTTTGTGGATGTTTGTGAAATTTATCCGTTAATTGCAAAGCTTTTTACAACAGTGCTTGTACTATTGTGGAACTTTGGTTCCCGTAAGGTGATTTTATACACATGAATAAAAAGGTTCTTATTATTGGTGGTGGACCTGCAGGTCTGACCGCAGCGTATGAGCTGGCTCGCAAAGGCTGGACCAATGTGATGGTGCTCGAACGCGAAAAACAGTTGGGTGGTATCTCCAGAACTCTCCAGTTCAAGGGTAATCATATCGATATAGGTGGGCACCGATTCTTTTCCAAATCTGACAAGGTGATGCAGTGGTGGAAAAATATGATGCCGTTGCAGGGATTTCCGTCATGCGATGACATCGAATTGAATCGTGCAGTCACTTTGTCTGCTCAGGGGCCGGACCCGGAAAAGGAGGACAGGACAATGCTGGTTCGCTCCCGCCTGAGTCGAATACTGTTTCTGCGCAAGTTCTTCAATTATCCGGTTTCGCTGAGTGCAGATACGCTGATGAATCTTGGAGTTGTTCGCGTGCTTAAAATGGGTATCAGTTACTTGTGGAGCACAGTGCACAAACGAGAGGAAAAAAGTTTGGAGGATTTCTTTATCAACCGTTTTGGACGTGAGTTGTATAAGATGTTCTTCCGTGATTATACAGCCAAAGTGTGGGGGGTGCCCTGCAGCGAGATTGGAGCAGATTGGGGGGCCCAGCGAGTGAAAGGCCTGTCTGTAGCTAAAGTTCTGCTGCATGCGATAGGTAAGCTTCTCTTCTGGAGAAAACGCGACAAACAGGGTGGAGAAACATCTTTGATTGAGGAGTTCTGGTATCCTAAATATGGCCCTGGCCAGTTATGGGAAACGGTGGGTAAGGAAGCGGAACAACTCGGGGTGACAATACTGCGCGAGCATGATGTTACATCGATAGAAATGGTAGATGGTCATGTTGCCAGCTTGACGATTCGAAATCTTCAGACAGGAGAACAGAGAAAGGAGAGGGCAGATTTCGTTGTTTCTACCACATCGATACAGGAATTAATTAGCAAGATTCCAGGTGAAGTCCCTGCAAAGGTGAAGGATGTGGCATCGCGGTTGGTGTATCGGGATTTCATGACTGTGGGCTTACTACTCAACAAATTAAAGTTGAAGAGTAAAAAAATGAATGCCACCGTGGGTGAGTATGGTGTGGTACCTGATAATTGGATATATGTTCAGGAAAATGATGTGAAAGTTGGCCGTATGCAGATATTTAACAACTGGAGTCCTTATCTGGTAGCCGACCGAAGTAAGGCCTGGATTGGTATGGAGTATTTCGTGAACGAAGGAGATGCTCTCTGGAGTATGGATGATGAGGCCTTCTGCTCCTTTGCAGAGCAGGAATTGGAGAAAATAGGCGTAATAGACCGGTCCGATGTATTGGAACGGTGCGTGTACCGCATACAGAAAGCCTATCCTGCCTATCTGGGGAGCTATAAGGAGTTTGGAGAGATTCGCAACTGGGTGGATACAATCCCGAATCTGTATCTGGTGGGACGCAATGGCATGCATCGTTACAACAATATGGATCATTCCATGCTTTCAGCGATGGAGGCAGTAAGAAATATTACAAACGAGATTACAGATAAGTCCAATATCTGGGAAGTTAACACCGAGAAAGAATACCATGAATCGAAGTAACAATGGTGCGTGCTTGACATGGCGTGCGCGATTGGAGAGGTGTAGTCGGGCTTTAGTGATATTAATTCCGCTTGTCTGGACTGTTTGGTGGATTGTATGGGCGTACCCTGGGATTTGGACTCCCGATACACTGCGGCAGTTTGACGAAGCAATGGCTGGCGTCTACAATAATTGGAAGCCAACGTTGTATGCGTTGATGCTTGGCTTTTTTGAAAAATGCTTTCCAGGCAATGGAATAGGGATGGCCTATGTTGTCCAAATTGTATGCATGGGCTTGTCTGTTATGCTGATTGCCGTGTACTATACAAAGCGGCATGTATGCTATTCGCTTCTGGTTCTTGTATTGCCTTTATTTTTTACACAGAAATGCGTACTGATAACAACAGTTGGTAATGACGAACTGGCTGCGGCGTGCTATTTGATGTACATTGCTTGTATATTGTGGGGCGGGACAATACGTTGTCGGGGCTGGCGTTATATCTTATTAATTTTTGCATGGCTCATTCTGGGGTATGGAATGGTTCTTCGACATAATTCCATGCCCTGTGTTGCACTATTGGCCGCGTGGGGAAGTTGGAAATGCGGAGTGAACAAAGTAATACACATGGCTTTTTCTGGTTTGCTTTTTGTCGTGCTTGCAGCAAGTATAAATGCCATTATAATTTCTGCTATCTTGAGGGCTGAATCAACATATCCACTGCGTTTTCCTTTGGCTGCAGATATTGTAAATCTCTCCATTTTGGATGGTAAGTGGCATCCCGTTCCTATTGGAGATTTCTCATTAGATTTAACTCCTCCGCACGAAAGTTGTATGCTGGCGCCCGATTGTGTTAACAGAGGGGGGCCGCTTAATCCATATGCCATGTATGATGGAGAGGAAAAACGCTTGCGTGATTACAATGCTTTAAAATCTACTTGGTTGAAAATGGTTTTGGCTCATCCTGTACGTTATGTGCAATTAAAACTGTTTTTCTTTCACCAATTTTTGCTGGAGGGACGTTGTATTCCCTGGCTATGTGAACAGTTGCGCGAATCCTATCCTCATATCAGCATTCACATGGAGAGAGAATCACGAAACTGGCGGGCATGGGTGAACAGAGAGTTTTTGTCTATGAGTGTAGTGCCTTTGATTTGTTATGCTTTTCTGCTGCTATGTTTTTGGAAACCGCTTCGCCGTTGGGTTGCCGAATGCCCGGTTCGGGTGGATGCGGTTGTGTTTATAGGCGTTGCGTTTCTTTATACATCAACATTTATTCTTCTTGTTCTGTCTGCTACAGAGCAACGGTTCTACATTATTAGGGCCGTGCTGTGTTGTGTGTCGGCAGCTATCCTTGCACTTTCCGTGCTGGAGCGTGAGAAACCATAACGCTGGCGAAATGCGGCATAGTGGTGTTTTTGCCCTTGATTTTTATGCGGGTGGGTGGTATGGTGCGGCGCATGGCTACTGATAAGAAGATCACGATGAAGACCAGCAAGGGCGATATCAACCTCACGGTGTTCGCCTCCAAGACTCCCATGACGGCTGCCAGCTTCCTGAACCTGGCCAGCAAGGGTTTTTATAATGGTCTGACTTTCCACCGTGTGATTGCAGACTTCATGATTCAGGGTGGTGACCCTGAGGGCACCGGCTGCGGTGGCCCCGGCTACAAGTTTGATGACGAGTGCCGCCCCGACCTGAAGTTCACCAAGCCCGGTCTGCTGGCTATGGCTAACGCCGGCCGCACCTGGACGGGCCAGGGTACCAATGGTTCCCAGTTCTTCATTACACATGTTCCCACCGAGTGGCTGAACGGCAAGCACACCATCTTTGGTGAGGTGCTTTCCGCTGCTGACCAGGACGTGGTGAATGCTGTGCGCCAGGGCGACAAGATTGTGTCCATCGAGATTCACGATGACTGCGCCGATCTCTTCGAGGAGCAGGCCCGCAATATCGAGCGCTGGAACAGCATGCTCAAGAAGTAAGAAATTCTCATCCTGCGCAGGCACCCCCGAACCCGGCGGTGCCTGCGTTTCCTTTATATAGACACTCCCCCTGCGTATGGTATTCGCTGTTCAGGATTTGCATATTGAGTTCGGCCCGCGTGTGCTGTTTGATTCGCTCTCCTTTGTGGTGGAGCAGGGGGATCGCATTGCTTTTGCCGGGCAGAATGGTGCCGGTAAGTCCACCCTCATGAAATGTATCGTGGGCAGCATGGAGCCGGATCACGGCAAGGTGATGCTGCCGAAGCATACCCAGGTGGGCTACCTGCCGCAGGATGGTATTCATATCTCCGGCACGCCGCTGCTGGAGGAAGTGCTGGGCAGTGTGGGGAATATCGTGGAGCTGCAGCAGAGGGTGGATGAGCTTTCTGCCGATTTGCAGAAGTTGGATGCTGCCTGCCCTGAGTACAAGGATACTCTGGATGAGATCGGGCGCCTGGAGCTGATTCTGCATGACCGCGATGCCGCCCGTCTGCGCCCACGAACGGAGTCGATTCTGCGCGGCCTCGGTTTTGCTGATAAGGATTTTGCGCGCGATTGCGGCGAATTCTCCGGAGGCTGGCAGATGCGTATTGCTCTGGCCAAGCTGCTGCTGCAGGAGCCGGAGGTGCTGCTGCTGGACGAACCGACCAACCACCTGGATTTGCAGAGCCAGCGCTGGCTGGAACAGAGTCTGCGTACCTACCGCGGGGCTATCTGCATCATCAGTCACGATGTGGCCCTGCTGGATAGTCTGGTGACCCGCACGATTGCCTTCCACCACGGCCGGGCTGAGGAATATGCCGGTAATTTCTCCTTCTACATGAAGGAAAGCAAGGCCCGCAAGGAGATTCTGCTGCGCCAGGCCAAGGCTCAGCAGCGCGAAATTGCCAAGACGCAGGAGTTCATTGACCGCTTCCGCGCCAAGGCCACCAAGGCGACCCAGGTGCAGAGCCGTATCAAGCAGCTGGAAAAGGTGGAGCTGATTGAGGTGGAAGACGATGATGCTGTGATGAGCTTCCACTTTCCGCCGCCTCCCCCTGGTGGGCATACCGTGGTGAAGCTGGAAAAGGCCTGCAAATCATACGGACCTATTACTCTGCTGGATGGCTATGACTTCACCATGGAGAAGGGGGATCGTATCGCCATCGTGGGAGTGAATGGTAGTGGTAAATCCACCTTTACCCGCCTTATTTCCGGCACAGAAGCGCCGGATGCCGGCACGTTTGCCTTTGGGCATCACACACAGGTGGCTTTTTTCTCCCAGACGCATGCGGATGTATTGAATAATGAGCAGACGGTGCTGGAGTGTGTGGAGGCGGCTGCCAGTCGCGAGACCCGCCCCATGGTGCGCAATATTCTGGGCTGTTTCCTGTTCCGCGGGGATGATGTGTTCAAGAAAATCGGGGTGCTTTCCGGTGGGGAGCGTTCGCGTGTGGCTCTGGTCTGCATGCTGCTCAAGCCGGCGAACTTCCTGATTATGGACGAGCCGACCAACCACCTCGATTTCCAGAGTCAGGATGTGCTGCAGCGGGCTCTGGCGGAGTATCCTGGCTCGTACTGCATTGTGTCGCACAACCGCCAGTTCCTGGACCCCATTGTGAACAAGGTGCTGGAGTTCCGCCCCGGCTATGCCCCGCGTTTGTTCTATGGTAATGTGAGTGCGTATCTTGAGACGGTGGAGGCAGAGGAAAAACGCCTGAAAGCTGCCTCGCAGCAGCAGGCTGTGGCTGCTCCGGCGGCCCAGGTGCAGAGCGCGAACCGCAAAGATGCCCGCCGAGCCCGCGAAATGGCCCGCCAGCAGCGCAATAAGGTGCTCAAGCCGCTTCAGCTGGAGCTCGAACAGGTGGAGGCGGATATTGCGGCGAAAGACGAACGTAAGGAAGTTATCTCTGCTGAGCTGGAATCCCCCGCCAACATGAGCGATAATCAGAAGCTCATGGAGCTGACTCAGGAGTACCAGCAGCTGGAGCGTGAGAGCGAGTCTCTCTATTCTCGCTGGGAAGAACTGAGTGAGGAAATTGAGCTTAAAACGGCTGAATTAGAGGCTGAATTCGGGCCTCTTGGATGAAGTAAAGAGTTTTTCTTGTCATAATTTGCCTCGGTGGGTTGACAGGTGGAATATTGTGTGTATAATGCACGCACATTTTGCTAAATGCTTGACAAAATGTGTAAAGGGTGGAGTATGCCCGCAATTCTATCCATTATTATGTCGACTCCCAAGAAAGATTCTGTAAAAGCTCCTGCCAAATCGGCGGCTAAGCCCGCAGCCAAGAAGGCTTCTGCTGCAAAGAAGCCAGCTGCCAAGGAAAAGGCGCCCAAGGCGGAGATGGTGGAGGAGAAGAAGCCTGCTGCTGCCAAGGCTGCAACTCCCAAGGCTGCGAAGAAAGTTGCTCCCAAGACGGAGAAGAAGCCTGTTTCCAAGCCTGCCCCGGTGGTGGAGGAGCTTGTTGTTGAGGCTTCTGAGTCAACCGAACCGGATGTGTTCGATGTTATGATGGGGCTGGTTCCGGAGCCTCCGGCTGCTCCTGTGGTGGAGGATGAGGAGGAACAGAAACCTAAATCTTCCAAGTCTAAGGAGAAGAAGAGCAAGCATTTCACCCCGCAGATGACTGCGGCTGAAATGAATGAGTTCTTTGCCGAGGATGCCACGCTTAAGGCTGCATTCAAATCTCTTCTGGCTATCGCCAAGAAGAATAATGGCTATGTGACCTCTGAGGATATTGAGAATTCGCTTCCGCCGGATGAAACGGAGGATGATGACCAGGCGCGTCTGTTTGAGCGCTTGCATGAGGTAGGCGTGGAAGTGCGCGATGAGGAGGAATATGCAGTTAAGCCGCTTTCTGCTGAGGAACTTACCTCCAAGGATGGCCGCCTGGTGAACAGCCCGGTGGTGCAGGAGAAGATTAAGGAGCTGATTCGCCAGGCTCAGGAGCAGGGCTATCTGACCTACGACGATATCAATGACGTGCTGCCGCACGATGTGATTGACCCCACTGATTATGAAGAAATCATGGAGCGTCTGCGCGGTATGCAGTTTGATATTATCGACGCCTCCGATGTGGATACCTACGGTGAGCGTCAGCGCATGTCTGAAACTGGCGAGGAGGACGAAGCCGAAAAGATGGAGGCTAAGCTCGATATCCTGGATGACCCGGTGCGTATGTACCTTAAGCAGATGGGGCTTAAGGATTTGCTCTCCCGTCAGAAAGAGGTGGAAATCTCCCGTAAGATTGACCAGGCTGAAGATGACTTGCAGCGTTGCCTGCACCGCTTTGGCGTGGTGGCTATATACTACTGTG
>JAZOTV010000234.1:0-30556 GCA_045657815.1 Akkermansia sp. | reverse complement strand
CTGCGTTTCCGGCAGCAGGCGAATCCGCAGGTGCGCAGTGCCCTGCGCCTGATGAAGCGGGCTGAGGAATCGATGGATGGCCAGCGGGATGTGCTGGTGCAGGTGACGGATTTGAATGTTACCTTCGGCAGGGATGCTGTTCTGGTGAATCGATTTTCTGATGGCAAGCCGGTGCCGCATGCCGTGATGTCCTGGCTGGATGACAAGGACAAGCCGCACCAGCTCAGCATCCGTGATGGTATCGGCTGGTTCCCCAAGGACTGGCCGGATGGCCGCAGAGCCTGGATTCACTCCGGCGATGACGTGGTCATGACGGCCTTCCCGTATCGCTCTTCGTATGCGTATGATGACCGCGATGAGGAAGCAGAGAAGGCCTCCACGATGCTGGTGCTGGACCGCCCCCTCTACCGCCCCGGTGATACGGTGAATGTGCGCGGTGTGCTGCGTCTGCGCAAGACGGATGGCAGTTGTGCCCTTCCTTCGGAAAAAACGGCCAGGGTGACGTTCTATCGCCCCGATGGTTCCGAGCTGGAGACCCGCGAACTCTCTCTGGGGGATTATGGTGCATTCGAGACCTGCTTCACTCTGCCCACGGGTGAGGATGATGTGACCGGTTCGTATGAAATCCGGGTGGAATGCGGGGCTTTCAGTGAGGCTGTTACTGTCAATTGCCAGGTGTTCCGGCGCGATGCTTTCAAGACCACGCTGGATGTGCAGGTGGACCCGGTGGCTCCGCGGGAGTTCACGGTGCGGGTATCGGCCGTGGATTACAGCGGCACCCCGCTGGGTGGGGCCCGCTGCGAGCTGGAGGTGGATGGTGAGAAGCATCCCCTGACCCTGGATGCCGAGGGCAAGGCCACCCTCACCCTGCCGGTGACGGAGTATATGCTGAAGACGGAGGGCATCAGCGTCGGTGGCAGCGTGGTGAATGACCGCGAGGAATACGTGAATCTCCCGGGGGATTGCCCGAGCATCTACCCCGCTGATTTCCATATTGACCTGGAGCAGGATAGAATCAAACTGTATGACTCCCGCACGGATGAGGTACTGGCACGCGAGCAGCGGGTGCAGCTTCAGCTGGTGGAAGCGGAGGAAAAGCCCTTGCCCGGGGCCAATGGCCTGGGCTATGTGAAGTCTCAGAAAAAGGTACTCTGGAGCGGTGAGGTAACGGTTCCAGCCAACAGCGAACTGGGGGTGCCTATTCCGGTGAATGTCGAGGAATGGCGCGGTAAGGCGCATGAATTGGTGGCTTCGGGCTCGGATTCAGAGGGCCGCCGGGCGGAGGCGTCCTGTTCCATCGGCTATGCTCGCGATTCCCATGAACCGGAGATAAAGGTAACGCCCGGGGATGGGGCTGTCGCGCTGAAGGGTGATTTCCCGCATGCCTGCACGGCGCATCTCTTTGTGGGCTGCGGGCAGAAACTGCGCCATGTGAACCTGCCGGTGCAGGCGGGTGAGCAGACATACCAGGTTCCCCTGCAGGAGGGCGAGGAGGGTAACCTCCGGTTCTCGCTTGTGCTGCCGGCTGCTGGCCCCGGGGAGACGGCCACTTCCTGCCATGATTCCTGTTTTGTGCCTATCCGCCGGTATCATCTGGATGTGGCGCTGGAGGTGCCGCAGCAGGTATGCCGCCCGGCAGAGGTGGTGATCATTTCCGGCCGTGTGCTGGCGGCGGATAAACCGGCAGATGCCGAAGTGACGCTCTATGCAGTGGATGCCGGCATGATGTCGGTGGCAAAGTACCACTACCCCGACCCCGAATCCTGGTTCTGCAAGCGGGATGCGCGCAGCTTCACACTGTCTTCTCCCGGCGCCTCGTTGCACCGTCCTGCTTCGCAATCGGCAGATGTGGATTTGCTTATGGCTTTCTGGATGGGAGATCTGGTGGGAGACGGCTATTCGCTCACCCCGGAGGAGTCCTATGGAGGCGCGGGTTTGTTGGATACTGTTTATATGATGGCGGAGGGCGAGCTGCCGTGCTGGTCGCTGGATGAGCAGTACCAGGCTGCGGAGTCTGCCCCGGCTCCGGTGGTGGTGCCAAGTATGGTGGCTGGGCTCAAATCCGGAAGTGGTAGTTATTACTCTAAGAAAAAGAGCATTCGCGGCATGGATGATGAGGAGTGCGAAGGCGAGGAGGATGAAGGTCCGGCTGAATTTACCTGCTATGTGCCCCCGTCCTCGTCTCCAGACGCGGAACAGCCGCGTCTGCGCACGAATTTCTGTCCCGTGGCGGTGTGGAAGGGTGCCCTCAGGACGGATGCTGAGGGGTGTTTCTCCGCGGAGGTGACGCTGCCCGACACGCTGACAACCTACGAGGTCATTGCCGTGGCGGTGGACCGCAGCGGCAAGCGCTTCGGCACGAACAAGAAGGAATTCACAGTGGCGCTGCCGGTGATGCTCACTCCCGGTACCCCGCTCTTCATGAGCCTGGGAGATGAACTGCGCCTGCCGCTTTCCATTGTGAACAACACGGATGAGGCCGGTACCTGGACGGTCACGCTGGAGGGGGCTGAAGCTCCGCAGAAAATCACGCTCGCGGCCCGCAGCAGCGGCACGCTTTACTTCAACTTCAAGGCCGCAGCAGAGGGTGACCAGAAGCTGCGCTGGACGGCGCAGGGCAAGCCCGGCAGTGATGCGGTGCAGGGCGAGTTCTCCGTGCGTTTCCCCGCGCCAGTGCTGAAGGAAACGCACCGGCTGACCCTCAGCCCGGGTGATGCGGCGGTGCAGCTGGCCTCCCTGCTGGGCAGCGAGGTGGGTGCCGCTACCCGTGGAGAATTGGAGCTGGTGGCCTCGGCGAATCCGCTGCTGCATCTGGCCGGTGCGGCGGATTATCTGCTGGCGTATCCCTACGGCTGCACTGAGCAGCGGGCTTCGGCGCTGATTCCCTGGCTGTTGTATGAAGAATTGGCACCCTTCTGTCCGCAAATGGCCAAAACGCGGCCGGATGAGGTGAAGAAAGTAGTGGAAAAGGCCATTGCTGACCTGCTGCCGCGCCAGTGCAAGGATGGTGGCCTGTCTTTCTGGGGCGGTTGGAATCATTCCTGCCTCTGGGCCACGGCGCATGCCGGCTATGTGCTCAAACTAGCGCAGGAAAAGGGCTACGAGGTGCCCCAGGAGGCCATGGATAAGCTCTACCGCTACCTCTGGTGGACGCCGTACAGCAATGCATCGGCCCGCACCCGTTTTGCCATTGCCCGCACCCGCGAAAAGACCGGGCAGATGAAGGATATACTGCGCGAGATGCTGAATGCGGAGGGGGAAGACCACGAATTCCCGCTGCTGGGCCGCGAGACCGGCGCCGCGATGCAGTTCATGCTGAGTATGCTGGAGAATCCGGACGCCGCCGATGCCGCTTTCCGCACCTGGCTGCGCACCGCCGGGCGTGATTACCGCCACGGCACCACGCAGGGCAATGCCTGGAACCTCTTCGCCCTGGTAGAATACCTGAAGCTGAAGAAGGAGCAGGGTACTGCGGCCTCTCTGGTGCTGCAGGATGGCTCTCAGCAGCCCCTGGGCAAGGGGGCCACGGTGGTGCCGCTGCCCTGGCAGCCCGGGCAGGAGATGAAGGCGCTGCCCACGGCTCTTTCCGCCGCAGAGGGCACGGTGTATGCCACGCTGCGTGTGCGGGCTCTGCCGGATACCGCGGATTACCCCGGCGTGACGGAGCGCGGATTGCAGGTCACGCGTCTGTATGAGACGAAGGGGACCGATGGCGTGTGGCGGCCGGCCACTGCCTTCAAGGTGGGCGATGTGGTGCGTGTGACGCTGACCTGCGCTAAGGTGGCCAATGAGCTCAAATACCTGGTGCTGGAGGATTATCTGCCCGCCAGCATGGAGGCCATTAACCCCGAGGTGCCGAGTCAGGCTGCCGGCCTGGAGCCCATGCCGTGGAGCATGGCCTTCGACCATCGCGAGTATCTGGCCGACCGCGTGCGCGGCTTCTGCACCCGCTGGGAAGGGCGCGATTTGCTCAACATGCGTTACTATGCCCGCGTGAAGCGTGCCGGCACTGCTGCCGCACCGCCCGCCCAGGCTCAGCTTATGTATGAGCCGCAGGTCTACGGCCTCTCCCCGAATGCAAGGATTATCACTGAACCTTGAATAATCTGCTTGCGCCGCTGCTCGCTTATATGTTAATACTCTGGTATGTCGATAATGCTGCATAGTAATGGCACTGGTGTGGTGGGGCGATTAGTGGCCAGCGTGGTGGGACTGTTGCTGGTGCTGGGGGCCGGGTGGCTTTTGTTCTGGAATGAGGGCAGGGCGGTGAAGACTCAGCAGGCGCTGGAGGAAGGGCGGGATGCGGTGGTCGCCTTGTCGACAGTGGAAAAAAGGCAGGAGTCGAATGAGGGGTGCCTGGTGCATGCCCAGGGCACAGCGCGCACTGAGGAATCGGTGCACGAACCGCAATTCGGATTTTCTCTTCCCTGCATACGCCTGGTTCGTCAGGTGGAATTCTACCAATGGGTGGAACGAAAGGAAAAACGCCACACGCAGCAGGGAGATGGCAGCGCGAAGATGGAGGCTTATTATCACTATTCGCAGCGTTGGGTAGATAGACCGGTGAATTCCCTCAGGTTCAAGGAGTCGCATCACCGCAATACAGTGGCGCTGGATCTGCCTTCGGAATCCTGCTGGGGTGCGAAGAGTGTGCACATGGGGGATTTTCTGCTCAATGATGGGCAGGTCTCTCGCGTTGGTTATGCGGAGGTCCTTACCCCTTCAGAGGTGAAGCTGCCGCAGGAGTGGGAGTCCCGGGGAACCTGGGCGGGCAATGCGTTCTACATAAGCAGCAATGGACCGGCATGTCCCGATAATCCGCAAATCGGAGATGTGCGTATCACCTGGAGCGCGGCCCCGCAGCTTGCGCAGATTACTCTGGTGGCCCGGCAGCATGGGCATACCTTTGTCCCTTATGTTGCGAAAAACGGGTACACAGTCGATTTGCTTCGCAACGGAAGTTACACTATCGCCGAGATGTTTGAGCATGCCATGCAGCAGAATCAGATTCTGTGCTGGGTATTGCGGGCAGTGGGGGTGATTCTCATGCTGGTGGGCATGTGCATGGCGCTCATGGTGCTGCGCGGGCTGGTGGGGTGGATTCCGCTGGTGGGTGGTATACTGGAGGGCGGGGTGATTCTGGCCGGCCTGGCTGCAGGAGTGCTGGCCAGTCTGGTGGTGATGGCCTCTGCCTGGTTCATTTACCGTCCGCTTTTGTCGGCCTGTTTGATATTCTTCGGTATCATGCCTGTGTATTATGTGCTGAAGCGGCGCCGGTGATTTACCTCTTGCTGGTGGAGGAGGGGATTTCCGGGCTGTTCAGCAGCTCACCACGGTGTTGAGACGGGCGATTTCCACACTGCCGTTGTGGAGCTGGCTCAGGGCTGCGTGCATGGCTCCCGCGCATTCCTTCTCTCCATGCACCAGGTAAACTTTGCTCTTCTTTCCGCCTGTGGCTTGGAAATACTTAAGCAGTTCGTTGTGATCGGCGTGGCCGGAGAAGGAATCCAGTGATTCGATTCGCGCGCGCACCGGGTACAAATCGCCCAGGATGCGTACCTCCAGAGCGCCGTTCAGAATGCGGCGGCCCAGGGTATTGGCCGCGCAGTAACCCACGAAGAGCACTGTGTTGTTCGGGCGCCCGATGCCGTTCTTGAGGTGGTGCAGAATACGCCCCGCTTCGCACATACCTGAGGCGGAGATGATGATGGCATTCTCCCGCAGGTTGTTGAGCCGCTGGGACTCCGAGATGCTGCGTACCATGTGCAGCTGCTCGAACTGAAAAGGATCCCGCTCTGCAAAGAGGAAATGATATACTTCCTTGTTGAAGCATTCCGGGTGAATCCGGAAGATTTCGGTGGCGCTCACGGCCATGGGACTATCCACATATACCTGGTAGTTCGGCAGCCGCCCTTCTTTATAGGCCCGGTTCAGCAGGTAAAGAATCTGCTGTGTGCGCTCCACGGCAAATGAGGGTATATACACATTTCCACCGCGTTTGAGTGCCTCGCGTATCGTTCGGCAGAAGGTTTCGTCATCCCGCGGGGGGGCTTCGTGGTGCCGCCCTCCATAGGTGCATTCCATGAGCATGATATCGACATCCGGCACGGGAACCGGGTCACGCAGCAGTTCGTTGTTGCCGCGCCCTACATCGCCGGAGAAAAGCAGGCGCTTGTGCTGGCCGTCCTCTTCATCATCGATATCCAGCACAATCTGAGCCGCACCCAGGATATGCCCCGCATCGTAAAAGGTAAGCGTGACTCCCGGCATGATAGGGAAGGGAATTTCGTACCCGATATTGATGAATCGGCGCAGGCATGCCTCGGCGTCCTGCTCAGTGTAGATGATTTCGGCCACCTTGTCGCTGCCGCCTTTGCGGGCGCTCATCTTATTGAGGAATTTGCAGTCGCTTTCCTGAATGCGGGCCGAATCTGCAAGCATAATCTGGCACAGGTCGCGCGTGGCATGGGTGCTGTAGATAAATCCCTTGTAACCATGCTTCACCAGGTTGGGCAGGTTGCCGGAGTGGTCAATATGAGCATGAGAAAGCACCACGCAGTCAATTTCCGCCGGGGAGAAATAGGGGAAATCCCGGTTAATGCGTAGTTGATCCTCGCGGTGGCCCTGGTACATGCCACAGTCCAGAAGAATTTTTCTGCCATTCACTTCCAGCAGATGCTGGGAGCCGGTAGTTGTTTCAGCTGCTCCGCAAAAATGAATTTTCATCACCATGTACTCTAACCTGAATGAGCTGTTTTTTCAAGTTAAAAGCAGTGCGTAACAGGCTCATTGCCCCTGTTAACATCATTTTGTCTCATACCTGCGAAGAAAAATCTTCTTTTTTTGTGCAGATATGAGATAAAACCTAATTCAGAACATGGCTCCGATAATGTCTCTGAGCAGGAACAGGGTGACGCTGGTAACATTGAGCGGTGCCTCAACGGCGAAACAGGCGGCTGATGCTGGCAGGGCATAGAGTCCGCGCCAGGTCAGGTGGCGGTCTGCCGTCGCGTCTGATATGTACACGTTCTGGTGCAGCGTTTTGTTCTGGAGTGGCGTCAGGTTGCCAGCGGGGGTGCTTATCCACTCTGCATTATCTGCGAACGTCAACCGGCCTTTGGCATCTTCCTTCAGCTCGTGGTACACGGTTTCGCCCTCAGTGCCGGAGATGGGGTGCATTTCCCAGCCTTTGTGGTAGTACCATTCGTAAAAGTTCTCCCATGAGCGGTAGCGCACGTTGCGCAGCCGGGCGCGCTGCCCCCTGGCGTATTTCTTTCCGTTGTTGTGGTATACCGCGTCCGGCGCGCAGTATACGCCATCGGTTGCGAAGGCGTGTTCGTAGCAGCGCTGGTAGGTTCTCATGCATGAGGTGAGGCTGAGGCACGCGACCAGCAGGAGGAGGGATAATAATGTCTTGCTGCGATGAGGTCTCATCATGTGTTTTCTGCGCTTCCGGAGGTAGTTGGCCGTTCAGTTACTTGAGAAGATGAACATGTATATCACCAGGGCGATGCTGGCCAGGGATGTATAGGCAGCCCGGCTGATAAAAAGCAGGGAATAGCTCAGAAAACCGACGATGAGGGTGCCAGCTGCCCATTCAGGCACGGTTCCGTAGCTTTCGTGGCAACAGATGGAGGAGTTCAGGCCACCCATGGGCCAGATCAGGAGCAGTAGTGCCAGAAATGCCAGCCATTCCCTCTGGCGGGGGAGGAGGAAACTGGCAGCCCACAGCAATATGCTTCCGGCCGTTGTATAGGTGAAAAACGGTATGATGGAGGCCACGCTTTCGGGACTGCAGGATTCTTTTGTATCTGCCAGGTTCATTCGGCTGGCCAGCGCGGCAAACACGATGGCCAGCAGTGTGGATACCACGAAGAATATTTTCTTTGATACAGGCCCCATAGCCTCGTTGCTGCCGGCTTATGCTTTGTAGAATCTGTTGACGATGACGGCGAGGGCGCCGTCGCCGGTGACATTGCAGGCGGTGCCGAAGTTGTCCATGGTGATGTAGAGGGCAATCATGATGGCCTGTTCCTGGTCACCAAAGCCGAGCATGGAGTTGAGCACGCCCAGGGCGGCCATGATGGCACCACCCGGTACGCCCGGAGCGGCTACCATGACTACGCCGAGCATGAGGATGAAGCCGGCCATCTGCGCCAGGTCGACGGGAGAGCCCTGCATCATCATGATGGCCATGGCACAGGCCACAATTTTGAGGGTGCTGCCGGAGAGGTGAATGGTGGCACAGAGGGGTACCACAAAACCGGCCACGTCACTGTTCACGCCGTTGGCAATGGTCTGGCGCAGGGTGACGGGGATGGTAGCGGCGCTGGACTGGGTGCCCAGTGCGGTGAAGTAGGCCGGCAGCATGCGCAGGAGCAGGGCAAAGGGATTACGCCGGGCGATGATGCCGGCCACGCAGTATTGGAAGATGAGCACGCCGATGTGCAGCACGAAGATAACGCCGATGATGCGGATGAAGACATGCAGGATGCTCATGGCCTGCCCGGAGTAGGACATGTTGAGCGCAATGCCGAAGATGAAGAGCGGCAGCAGCGGAATGATGACCACACCGATGGCTCGGTAGATGATTTCGCGCAGGTCATTGAACACGCTGTGCAGCGCATTGCTCTTCAGATTAGCCATGCCCAGCCCCAGCAGGAAGGCCAGAACGAGCGCCGTCATCACGCCCATGAACGGAGCTATCTCAATGGTGAAATAGGCGGAGGCATCATGTGCTTCGGCGAGTTTCTGGGGCAGAGTGCTGCTGCCGATGAGGCTGGGGAAGAATGCAGCACCGGTGAAGTAGGAGAGGAACCCGGATACGAGGGTGGCTACATAGGCCAGCAGGGTGGTGCCCAGCAGCAGTCGACCGGCTTTCTTGCCGATGTCTGCAATGGCGGGGGCAACCAGACCCACAATGATCAGCGGGATGATGAAGCCCAGGAACTGGCTGAACAGCCCGTTGAAGGTGATAAAGCCGCGCGTGAGCCACAGCGGCAGCACATCTCCCAGGAGCATGCCGCCCACCATGGCGATGATGATGCGTCCGATGAGCCCGATTTTGATTTTTTTCTTCATGTGCGGTGTGGGGTGGATACTTATGCCTGAGCGAGGTGTGCCAGAACGGCGGATTTGATGGCTTCCAGACCGGTGCGGAGCATTTCCGGGGAGGTGGCAAAGTTCAGGCGCACGCACTGCGGGGCGCCGAAGTTAGCGCCATCGTCCAGGAAGACATCGGCCTTTTCCAGGAAGAAATCGTGCGGAGAATCCACACCCAGGGCAGAGCAGTCAATCCAGGCCAGATAGGTGGCTTCCATGTGGCGCACTTTGAGCATGGGCAGTTCGGCGGCCATGAAGTCATACACGGTCTGGCGGTTGGTGCGCAGGGAGACGAGCAGTTTCTTGTGCCAGTCCCAGCCGTGGCGGTAGGCGGCCAGCGATGCCGCGTAGGCAAAGACATTCAGCGTGGGCAGGGTGTGGCCCTGAATCTTGCGGATGGTGGCCAGCAGTTCCTGGTTCGGCACGGCCATGTAGGTGAAACAGATGCCGGCGATGTTGAAGGTCTTGCTCGGAGCACTCAACATCACAACTCGCTGAAGCAGCGGCTCCGGCAGACTCAGGGCTGTGGTGTGTTTCTTGTCCTCATCCAGCACCAGGTCGCAGTGAATCTCGTCGGAGCAGAGTAACATATCGTGCCGTTCGCAGAAGTCGGCCAGGCGGAGAATGTCCTCCCGGCTCCAGACTCTCCCCAGCGGGTTGTGCGGGTTGCAGAGCAGGAACATCTTCGTTCTCGGGGAGACTGCGGCCTCCATGGCCTCCCAATCGAATTCCCAGCGGCCGTTCACATTGGCATAGGGCACTTGCAGCAGACTGCAGTTGGCATCCTCGTGGCAGTGCAGCATGGGCGGGTACACCGGGGTGCAGACCATAATCTCGTGTTCCGGCTTGCGGCACACGGAGCGCGCCACCAGGGTGAAAGCCGGTACGCAGCCGGGAATGGCATGCAGCCATTCGGGGCGCGGATTCTGCACATCGTGGTTGCGGGTCAGATACTCGCAGATGGCTTCGCGCAGTTCATCGGTCATGAAGGCGTAGCCATAAAAACGGTGGTTGAGGCGCTGCTGCAGGGCATCCACCACGCAGGGGGGCGATTCGATATCCATATCGGCAATGCCGAAGGGCAGGGGGCCCTGCAAATCCCACTTGATGTTTCCGGTTTCGCGACGACTGTCGGTAGAGGCAAAGCGTATCATAGTCTCGGTATGGGTGGCTCCGGCACGCATTTTATCAGGATTCGGCCGTGTATACAAGCAGGAAACAAAAAAGCCTTGCATTTTTGCAAGGCTTTTTTGAAGTACGAAGTATAAGATTCGAACTTATGACCCCATCCGTGTGAAGGATGTGCTCTACCACTGAGCTAACTTCGCATGTTGTGCTCCCTGGTGGGTGCGGCAGAATAATACACGAATCGCTGCCGGAATGCAAGCCTTTTTTTGAAGAAAATTGCATAAAATTTGCAGCGAGGCAGGGTGATTTGTTCTGGTTTGTTGATAGTGAGTTGATTGGCGGAGTTGAAAAAAAAGGCTGGCAGGAGTGCTGCCAGCCCCGGGGATGCGAGTGTTTCAAATTCTCAGCGCAGGGGGGTGCGCATGCCGAGTGCTGTGAGCAGGGCGGTGAAGCGGGAATAATCGCTTTCGCGGTCTGCAGAAACCAGTGCGTATTGATATTCGCCCATGCGGGCATCTTCCTCTGCGGCGTTGCGCAGGCGCAGCAGAATGACCTCTTCGGCATCCGTCTGGCGGCCGCGCAGGCGGGCCTCGAGCTCATCGGAGGGCACGTGGATGTATACATCGGCATAGGCGCGGCGGATGATGGCATCCTCACAGGCGCGGATGCTGGCAGCGCCCTGCACATCGATATCCATCACCACGTTTTTTCCGGCGAGAAGCAGCTCGATGATGTCGCTCTTGAGGGTGCCGTAGCTGTTGCCATGCACTGTGGCGTGCTCCAGGAATTCTCCGGCTGCTACTTTGGCGGCGAATACCTCGGGGGTGAGGAAGTGGTAGTCCACGCCATCCTGCTCGCCCGGGCGGGGCTGGCGGGTGGTGCAGGAAATGGAATAAGCGGTGAGGCCGTCCTTCTCTGCGCGGCGGCACAGGGTGGTTTTGCCGCTGCCGGAGGGACCGGGTACAATGAGGAGTGTACCAAGCATAATAAAAGAAGGTGATTATTCGATGTTCTGAACCTGTTCGCGGATTTTTTCCAGTTCTGTCTTCGCGGTGACCACGAGTTGGGCCAGTTCTGCATCATTGGCCTTGGAGCCGGTGGTGTTGAGCTCGCGGAAGATTTCCTGGCAGAGGAAATCAAGGGTGCGGCCCACGGGTTCTGCCTTGTCGCAGATTTTTTCGAACTGGTTGAGGTGAGATTCCAGACGCGTCATTTCCTCGGAAACATCGCACCGGTCGGCAAAGAGCGCAATTTCCTTGATGATTCGCTCATCATCCAGCGGCAGTGGCAGCCCTGCTTCTTCCAATCGCTTGAGCAGCACTTCGCGGTGGCGTGTGGCCACGCCGGCGGCGCGTGCCATGAGCTGCTCGCGGAAGTTGCGCAGCGTGGCAATGCGGGCGAGGAGGTCTCGCTTCATGTTCTCGCCCTCCTGGGCGCGCAGGGTGATGAAAGCCTCCAGAGCCTCGCGAACGGCTGGTTCGGCTGCCGCCTGAATCTCCTCCAGCGGGATGTCGGTTTCTGTTTCTTCGGCAATGATGCCGAGGCGGAGCAGGGAATCCAGCGATGTATCCACCGTTCGGTTCAGAACGCATTCTGCCTCTGCCAGGGTGGCAGTGAGTGCTGCCAGTTTATCGCGGTTCAGCGCCAGTGCCCCTGTGCTGCCGGGCGTTTGCTGCAGGGCGATAGATACATTTACGCGCCCGCGCGAGACGGCGGAAGCCACGGTATCGCGCACCGGGGTTTCCAGCGCTGCCCATGCGCGGGGCAGGACAACGGCTATTTCTGCCTGTTTGCGGTTGACTCCGCTAATCTCAACCCGGATGGAGGAACCACCCAGGGGGGCTGTGGCTGCCCCGAATCCGGTCATGCTATTCATAAAGTGATATTGCCAATGATGTTGAGCAGGTGAGAATCGAGGGCGAGCGCCTCGTTCACGTTGAAGTTGAGGTCGGTGCGCAGGGCTTCCAGTGCGCGCATGCGCAGCAGGAGCTCGGCCACCGGGCGACTGGCCGCAAGCCCTGCGATTTCAGGGGTGATGGGCTGCACATCCGGCGCGTGCGAGGCCAGCAGCACGGCTTGTCCCAGGCAGAGGGAGAGGAGCTCCATCATCTGCTCGCGCTCGGCCAGGTATTCTGTTTCGATGAGGGCTGCGGTGGCATCTTTCTGGCGGCTCTCCCAGTCGCGGATATCTGTGCCCTCGGCAATGGCCTTGGCCTCTGCCTTTACTGCGGCGGTGAGCCGTTTGCTGATTTTCTCCTTGCGCTCTGTCAGCAGTGCCTGGAAATCTGCGCGCAGCGCCAGGGCTGCTACATCGGACCCGACCAGAGGCAGTGCTGCCGCTACGGCTGGCAGGAAGGCCTGTTGCGCTTCGGAGAGGTTCAGAGCACCGCCGGGCTCGTGCAGGGGCACGCGCACGCAGCGGGAGAGAATGGTGGTGAGCAGCCGGCTGGGTTGCTCGGTGATGAGAATGATAACGGTCTGTGGCGGCGGTTCCTCCAGTGTTTTCAGGAAGGCGTTGGCAGCTTCTTCCATCATGCGGTCTGCCTCCAGAATGATGACCAGCTTGGTCTCCCCTTCATCCGCCCGCAGGGCAAGGAAAGGTTCCACGTTGCGGATGTCCTCTATGAGAATCTTGCGGCTCTTGGAACCGGGGCGCAGCACGCGGCACATGGGGTGGCGCAGGGATTCGAGCGTCTCAGCCCGGGTTCCGTTTAATTCCGCTGCCAGCGCCAGTGCCAGGCGGTGTGTGCCGGCAGCCGGGGTGCCGGTAAGCAGCAGCGCATGCGGCAGCCTGCCGCTGCGGCGTGCATGCAGAAGAAGTTGGCGTGCTTGTTCCAGGTTGAAGGACATGGTGACGATTGGTTATTTCTCCGGGTATGAGCCCAGTACCTTGAGCACCGGGCATTCGGCTTTCAGCTCCTCCAGGCAGCTGCGCAGTGGCTCCTGTGCCTCGTGGCCATCCACATCGATGTAGAAGAGGTATTCCCACGCGCGGTCTCTTCCCGGGCGGGAGTCCAGGCAGAAGATATTGATGCCGTGGGAGCGGAAATGCTCCAGCACATCTACGAGGCTGCCGGATTTGTTCGGCACGGAGAAACAGAGTGTGGTGCGGTCCTGCCCGCTGGGTTTTGTGGTCTGGGTGCCGATGACCACGAAACGCGTGGTGTTGGTTGCTACATCCTGCACCTGTTCGGCCAGAATATGGAGCCCATGGAGGCGGGCTGCCAGCGGGCTGCCCAGGGCTGCTGCACCCTCGGCAGATTTTTCGACGGCCATGCGGGCCGCCACGGTGGTGCTGGCGGTGGGAATCTGGTCTGCGTTCGGGTAATTCTTCTGCAACCACTGGCTGCACTGGCCCAGCACCTGCGGGTGGGAATAGATGGTGCGGATTTCCCTGGCCGGGATGTTGGACATGAGGCAGTGCTGCACACTCTGGTGCACCTGGGCGCAGATGCGCAGGTGGGTGTGGGCAAAAATGTCCATGGCCTGCACCACGCTGCCATGTGTGCTGTTTTCCAGCGGGATGACGCCGTAGTTCACCTCATTGCGCTCTACGGCAGAGAAAATGTGATCAAAAGAGGCGTAGGGTACCAGCTCCACGCTGTCGCCGAAACGGCTGAGAGCGGCCTGGTGGCTCCAGGTGCCTTCCGGCCCCAGGTAGCCGATGCGCATGTTGCCCTCCAGGTGGAAAGAACAGCTCACAATCTGCCGCCAGATGCTCAGCAGGCTTTTTTCGGGCAAGACCCCGTCATTCAGTCTGAGCAGTTTGGCGATGAGAGCGCTCTCCCGCTCCGGCACAAAGGTGGGGGCGCCTGCGGCCTTCTTGATGATGCCCACCTGGTGTACGCAGGCTGCGCGCTGCTTGAGCAGCTCCACCAATTGTGCGTCGATGCTGTCAATCTCCTCTCTCAGCTTATCTAAACTCATACCTGTGCGCGGATTGTACCACAGCTGAGCCCATGGTTCAACCCTGATTTTTTTAATTCCATGGCGGGACAGATGTATGCCGCAGGTCGCTGTGCATTTCACCGTGTGCCGGGGGCGAATTTGCTTGACGCGGCGTGCGGCTTGTGTATAGTAAATAGGTACTCGCATTTAGTTTTATGAAACTGAGACACGCACGCACTCTCTCCAGTTCTCCGCGCAAGCGCCCGAAGAAGGGCTTTGCGCTCATTGCTACTCTTACACTTATGATGCTGCTGGCTATGCTTGCAGTGGCTATCATGGCCACTGCTGCATCGCAGAATCGCATTGCCTTGCAGACCATGCTGCAGGCAGAGGCCCGCCAGCAGGCTCTGGTGGGGCTGGATGCCGCCATCGGTGAGCTGCAGGTGGAACTGGGGCCTGACCAGCGAGTGACGGCCAGCTCCGGGATTCTGAGCGAGAATGATAATGCCAATGCCCAGCATCTTCTTGGCGTGTGGGACAGCTGGGATGGCCCCATTTACGGCCGCAGTGTTTCCGGCCGTGGCGGCAAGATTTCCTCCACCTACTCCAAGGGGCGTGCCGATATGTTCCGCCGCTGGATGATTTCTGCCCGCGACCGCAATGCTACCCGCACAATGAATGCTGCAGATCAGCTGTGCGGCCGTGCTCCGGGGCAGCGCATCTGCATGGTGGGTGAGGGTACCCTGGGTAAGAATTTCTCTGCTCAGCACTATGTGTATGCTGACCTGCTGCGTATGCCTGCATCTGGTAAGAATGAAGCCTGTTTTGCCTGGTGGGTAGGCGGTGAGAACCAGAAGGCCAAGGTTTCCGTGCAGAACCCGAAGGACTCGGATGATGTGTACGAGGTGCTTCGCCGCACCTGGGATACTCCGGCTCCGCGCTTTGTGGATAACCGCGACCTGGATTTCCTGCCGGGTGATATTGAGGACCCGGCTCGTCTGGTCACGCTGGCTTCGCTGCCGCTGGTTGGTTCCTCCTCGCAGGCTGCCGGCATGCCTTATTTTTTTGATGTAACGACCACATCTTATTCTCTGCCCATTAATGTGAGCATGGGTGGTTTCAAGCAGGACCTCTGTCTGCTGCTCAACAAGGAATCCCTGAAGAGTACGGATTTTGCCGCTCGTTCGAATCAGGATTGCCCCATTGCTGATAATCAGCAGGTTCCGCAGGGAACTGAGGCAGATATGCCCATCGGCTCCTGGCAGAATCTGCATGCTTATTATAACTGCTGGCCGAATGGTACTGCACAGGATAGGAAGAATTTCACGGCCCGCCTTCTGGGCGATGTGAGCCAGCCCTACACCCGCATGAGCGGCTCCTCCTTCGATTCGTCCCTCAATTACAACGATGACCCGGAAGAGATGAGCGGCGCAGCCGATGGTCAGACCTTCTTTGATACGCGTTCCATGATGGAAAATGGCAGCGTGGCCTCCGGCTACGCCCGTACCCCGGTTATGCTGGCCTTCATGTCCAACTTCGGTCTGGTCTGCACGCCGAATGGTGAAACCAGCCATAACATGACTATGTGCTTCGCACCCATGTTCCTGTGGTGGAATCCCTACAACGTGCCCATGCGCATTCGCAGCCGCCAGCTCTGGGCTCAGTCTCTGCCGTACAAGACAACCTGGATTGATACCTACTGCGTGCAGGACTATGGCACCTTCAACTACAGCTGGCGTAACTACCTCATGCAGCAGAATCGCTATGGTCAGGACTTTGGTGACTATTTCCAGTCCTCGGCTGAATCTGTGGATGAGGATATTGTGTTCCAGCCCGGTGAAATTATCTTCTTCTCTCCCAGTCAGGCTCGTGTGTCTGACGGTGCCAGCAAGCCTTACACCAACCCCTGGACTCCCGGTTATAATCCGCGCGCGGTTTCCGGTACCAAGGCCGTGTTCTATTCCAATAAGGCAGTTAAAGAGATTGACGAAGGTAAGTATATCGTGAAGCTTCGCCTTGGTCTGGGTGACCCGGCCAGTAGTGGTACTGACGGTAAGTGGTTTGCTCCCAATCACTGCGAGTGTCTGACCGTGTTCTCCGGTTACAATGGCTGCGGTGCCGCAGTGGGCGCGGATACGGGGCACAATAAGCGTGGTATTTCTCCCCAGCGTTATATTCTGGGCTGGTATGACCCCAAGGCCGTGCAGGAAAATGAGACCACGTTCTGTGAGGGCCGCTGGCAGGCTGATGGTACGCAGGCTGACGAGGATATGCCTTACTACATTGGTGCTGTAGGTGTTGTGCCTAAGTCAGCTGGTGCCAATAATCAGTCTGTCATTTTCCAGGGCGACTATCGCGCCAAGATCTGGCAGCATTCCAGCCCGGCTTTCTGGGGCAGTGCTCTTACCACGCCGGATCCGCAGATGCGTAAGTATCACCCGTACCAGCTGGCTGCTCTTCGTGTGAGCGCCGGTATGGACAGCTCGCCCATGGATAACATCGGGCGCAATGGCATGCTGGGCGTGACCAGTGATGGTGAGCAGGTTTCCTTTGCCTCCGTGCTGGAACTCCCGGTGCATCCCCCGTTCTCTCTGGCTGGTTTTGCCGGTATGCGCCTGCAGCCTGGTTGGTATAAGCCTGGAACCTCCGGTAATTATAAAACCCAGGGAGCACTGCGCCGCATGCAGTACCAGGCAGGTGTGCCGGGTGTGGGTATCGGCAATGCCTTTGCTGACCCCTGCTTGCCGGCAGATGATGTGTACACCTACTTCCAGAACACGATGGAGGCACCGGAATTTTCTTCCAACTCCCGTGTGTTCGGTGATTTCTTTGACCACGGCCTGATGATTAATGATGCCATGTGGGATCGTTGGTTCTGTTCCTCTGTATCTGATATGCCGGATAAGAAGGGTGGCAAAATCGCTGCAGAGGAAGTGCTTACAAACTTCATCACTGGTAAGGAGGAGCTTCCGGTGTCGCGTTACAAGCGTGTAAGTACACCTTACAATGATGAGCAGGTGATTCAGCGCATCATGGAGGGCGATGGTTGGAAATATATTGCTCAGTACCTGATGATAGATGGCGGTTTCAATGTGAACTCCGTCTCTGTGGAGGCCTGGGCTGCCGTGCTTCAGGGCCTTGCCAAGCGAAAGCTCGTGGCCGGTATGGACAACAAGCTGAAGCTTGTGGAGCAGGGCAAGGGTGATAACCAGGTTCTCTTCTCCCGCTTCATGCTTTCCACCACGGATAAGAGCGTGGACGGCATGGGTGGTTACAGCGTGATGCAGGGTTCCCCCGAGTTCCGCGATGGCGGCATGGCTTCTGCCTGGAGCGAGGTGCGTATGCTGGAATCGGAATCCATTCGCAAGCTTGCAGAAGAAATGGTGAAGCAGGTTCGCAAGCGTGGCCCCTTCCTCAGCATGTCTGACTTTGTGAACCGCCGTCTTGAGCAGGGCGATAATGGCCTGAAGGGTGCCTTGCAGGCTGCTATCGATGCCACGGATATCAACCGCGATTTCCACGATGTGGAGGTGCCTGAGGCTCGCGGTGGCATGTTCAAGAATCCCAAGGCCGGCGTGGGTTCCATGCATACTGCTGCGCCTGGTTATCTGATTCAGAGTGACGTGCTCGCTTCTCTGGGCAACATCCTCACGGTGCGTGATGATACTTTTACCGTGCGTTCTTATGGTTGTGTCCGCAACCCGAACAAGGCCATTCTGGCCCAGGCCTGGTGTGAGGCCGTTGTGCAGCGCACGATGAATTACGTTGATCCCAGCAATAATCCGCAGGATGCTGTATATAAGCCTGATGGTTCTAAGGATAAGGGGCTTACAAATACGAATCAGGTCATGGGCCGCCAGTTCCGCATTGTTTCCTTCAAGTGGCTGGATAACTGGGATATCTGATGTGTCCTTACACCGCAATTTTCGCCGCGCATTCCGCATCGGGATGCGCGGTTTTGCATTCTTCATCTCCTGCGGGGCATCCTTGTACAGCCGGCTGGTTGCCGTAGTCAGATAGACCCTGGCCTAATAGGTAGCTCAAACATCTTGAAGCAGCTTACTTGTGTGTTAAAGTCCGGGTATGAAATTGCATCTGCCCCTTTTGTTGCGTGCTGCTTTAGTCGCTGCTGCCTGCCTGCCTGTGCATGCTATTCTGGAATGGAACGGTGGTGATTGGAATACTGAGGATTTTTCCTGGTTGGAGAATGGTGTATCTACGGTGTTTAGTCAGGGTGATGCGGTGCTTTTCAGCGTTGCTGCAGAGAGTACCATGGTGAATATCACGGCTGTGGTGAATCCTGCCTCCATGGTGGTGAACGGAAGCGGCTATGTTTTCACCGGGAATGGGGGTATTGCAGGAGCCGCTGCACTGACGCTGGAGTCCGGCGCAACTTTGTCCGTTCAGAATGCTAATTCATTCAGCGGTGGCACTACACTGCAGGCAGATTCTGCCCTGACATTAGGGGTGTATAATGGGGTCGGTTCAGTATCTGATTCAGAGCTGGCTCTGGGGGATATCCAGGGAACTGGCAGACTTGTCATTGAGCTGGCGGATGCTGCTGCGCGGGCTTCCATACAGGGCAATTCGTTAGCAGGATTCACGGGGACCCTGTACATAGAACGCGGTAATCTGGGGCTCGGCCGCAGGTCGGACCACGCGGGTGCCGGTAGCAAAGCCAGTCTCGGTGCATCGGTGGTAGAGGTTGGCGGCGGCTCGGCTTTCATTGTTTCCCTCGGGGGGGGACGCGCATCGCTGGATACGGGTAATTCAATCAGCCCGGAGATACGCACGGAGAATGGTTCCATTATCGGGAATCGGGATGGTCATGTGAACTGGCTGGGTAATGTTCAGCTCAACAAGCAGGATGTTACAGCCACTATACCGGGATACGATTCTGCTGCTTCCACGGAGCTGAGCCTGTATTATGGCAAATATGTGGTGTGGAACGGGGTGGTTTCCGGTGATGGTGTGTTGCGGGTGACCAGCGGCACCTCTGACTCCGGGACAGATCACAGGTTGGTGCTGACCAACGGTGCCAACACCTTCCAGGGAACCTACCAGCTGGCTGGACCGTATCTGACCACGCTTGCTCTGGCCGGTGCCGGAGTTTCCTCTGCTGCCGGTGTGGAGTTGCTCACCGCCAATTCCCGCCTGGTTCTTATGTCGACCAGTGCAGTAATCCGGTCTTTGAATGGTGCTTCTGGCATTGTCCAGGCAGAGGGGAGCGGCGATTTGCTGCTTACTGTGGAAGAGGGGGATTTCAGCGGTGTGGTGCGTGATTCAGCCACCCCCGCAGCCGGGCTTTCGCTGGGTCTGCTCAAGACGGGGAGTGCAGCTCTGCTGCTGAATGGAGAGAACTGTACTTACACCGGTAAGACGCTTCTACAGGACGGTTCTCTGCAATTCTCCGGCAACACCAGTCTGGGTAGTATCAGCGTAGGTTCCGCCGCCGCCCGCCTCATTACAGAAGGAACACTTTTGCTGCAGTCCGGGGCATCCCTTTCTTTCAATCTGGACGGCGCCAACGGGGCCATGCTGCAAGCTGGCGGCAGCTTTGCCATATCCGGTGAATCCTGTGCTGTGCAGTTGAGCGGCTATGAGAATCTGGCTCCGGGGAGTTATAAACTGGCCAGCTGGGAGAGCGCGTCTCCGGTAACAACGGAGGATTTTGTGGCGCTCGGGGTGAATGATACTGCTGCATACACATACAGTGTGCAGGTACAGGGGAATTCTCTGGCATTAGTTGTGGCTGATACAGGGGCTGTACCATGGCTGTGGGATGGTGGCTCGGCCACCTGGTCTGATACCTCCACCGCGCAGTGGGCCAACGCCACCAGCGGAGAACCTGCCGGGCAGAATGTAACCTTCAGTGTGCGGAACGCTGGCACAGTGACCATAGACCAGGTGACTCCGGCCGGAATTTCCGTTGTTGGTGGTGAATATACTTTTACTGCTGCATCGACCGCCTCCCTGGGTATTGTGAGCAATGGCACATTGCGAATCAGCGGTGATGCCACCGTACTTAATCTGAATCTGGATAATGCCTCATTCACCGGAGATATTGCTCTGAATGGCGGAGTACTGCAGCTTGGGGCTGAGCAGGCGCTCGGGGGGGGCTCTCTTTATTTCAACGGGGGAAGCTTACGATATGGTTCTGGCATGTCAGTGGACGTGAGCTCCCTGCTGCATGCCGCTTCTCTTTCTGCCGTGCGGGTGGATACGAACGGGAATACTGTATCCTGGGCTGCTGCTGATGGGGTGTTACAGGCGCTGTCCTGTGGCGTGGAGAAGTCCGGTGATGGGACCTTGCAGCTGAATTGGGTGGCTTCCGGGCAGGTATACAGCCGTGGCCTGTCTGTACTGGGCGGGGAGCTGAACATCAGCAAGGTAAGCGGAAACGGCACTCTTGCCGGCAGTTTCAGCGGCGTTGGTACAATCGCCCTGACCAGCGCATCCGGGCAGCTGACCATCAGCGGTGATAACAGCGCATTTGGTGGCACCGTGCAACTGGTGGGTGATGGAAGCGCTAATACCGGCAGCGTCTGCTTTTCCACAGGTGCTGCCCTGGGTGGTGCAGATACCCAGGTAAAGGTGGCAGGGCAGCGCTTCTGGTTCGGCACGGCCACCAGCACCTCTGCCGATATCGAGATAGCAGAGGGGACAAGCACCTATTTCGATGGTAGTACGAACCGCGCCTACGCGTTCAGCGGTACAGTGAGCGGCGCTGGCCGCCTGCTGGTGAAACCCTCCTGCCATATCACCATGAGCGGGGATATCAGCAGCTTCACCGGGCAATTTATACACCCTGGCGCGGCGCCTGTGACCTGGACATTCGGCGGTGAGCGGGTGCAGGGAAGTGGGCTGGTGCAGGCAAATCTGGATAGCCCCGGGAGCAGCATGACGTACTGCTTCCAGTATGAGAACCCAACCACGATGAGCGGCGTTGTCAGCGGTGCGGCCAATCTTCTCCAACGAGGCAGCGGAGCCCTTTCCTTGACCGGCCGGAATGAGACAAGCGGCACGCTGTCCATTGAATCAGGCTGTGAGGTGCGGCTTGGTTCCGCCTCTGCCGCCGGCAGTTGGGCTGGGGTGCAGGTGCTGGGTGCCGGGCAATTCACCCTGGTGAGCGGTTTTCTGCAGAACCCGCTCACCACGCTGGAGACTGTCATGGTGGCAGAGGTCGCCGCCGGGGCTGTAGTGGATATGGCGGGTATGGATGGCAACGTGCTTCAGTATATTGCCGTGGGTGCCGACGGGCTTTTGCGCGGGATTTCGGGGCCGCTGAACGTGGGCGGGACAGGTGGTGTGGAGTCTTTGTACCTCACGCTGGGGAATTCCTGCATAGGATACAATTCCGCCCGTGCGGACAACAGTCAGTATATGCTGGAAATCACGAATGGCGAACTCAGGATAAGCGACTCCGCTACGGTTACGCTGGATATGGAAAGTATCAAATCCATCCTCTCCGGGCAGCGGCAGGCCGTGTATCTTCACCTGAGCAATGCTGATATTGTGCTGCAGAACGGCATCTCAGCCGCAGATTTGTTCTCGAACAGTGCCACAACGCCTGAGGCTCTCGGCCTGGTAGTGCTGGGGGTAGAGGGTGGCAGCCTGGTGCTGGAGGGAGCTGTACGAGATGTGTACATGGTCATGCAGGATGGCGACTATGATACCGTGAACAGCTATACGCGCCTCCAGGCCTACAAGGCAACCTTTGTTGACACCGGGTATACGCTGTTTCTGAATCTGCCCGGTGATAATACGCAGCTGGCGTGGGTGAATAATCTGCTGGGAACAGGTGATTTCTGTATCTCGAATACGGATGAATCCGCCGGTGTGGTGCGGACCATGCTGAATAATGCCGTTCTCGCAGACCTGGACTCCTTGCTGCCCCCGGAGCAGCAGGTTCCGCTAAATGGCGCTAATACTGCTTTTTTCGGCAATATTTCCGCAGGCTCGGCGGTGCAGTTGGTCAAGACCGGTACCGGTACCCTGACAGTAGGCGGGGCTCTTACTGCCGATTGGCTGGAGCTGGACGAAGGAACTCTGCGCATGACCGGCACTGGCAACTCGGTGTATTCCCTGCATGGCCCGGCCAGTCTTGCGCTGGAGGGTGAGCTGGAAATCACCGGAAATGCACTTGCCTTTACCGGCAATTTGAGTGGTGAGGGTACCCTGATTCTGAAGGGGCAGCTGTATGGCAAAGGGGCAGTTGGCCGGCTTACGGGTGATGGCTCGTTGTATTCCTTCAAGGGCGGCTTGACAGTGAGAAATGTGGCAAATGCCGTGTTTTCCGGTTCCCTGCTGCCGGGGCAGGGTGCAGGTGTGCTGACAGTGCTGCCGGGGGATGGGCAATTTACCTTACAACACGTGCGAGGAAGTGATGCCTGGACGCTTCAGAATGCCGGACAGCTGGTTCTGGAGCAATCCGGGCAGCAGGGTAACGCCTCGCTTACTTTGGGCGGGCTTGTGCTGCAGAGTGGCTCCGATACGCTCATCCTGTTGAATACGGATGCTGGTGTGGATGTGTTTGATTTGGACTTCTTATCTATTGCGGATGATGCGGTTGTGCGGCTTCAGTCTACGGGGGCTGTTCCCCTGGAAGCGGCTGATGATGGAACCCTTGTTCTGGGAAGCGTGGCAGCGGCAGAGCTGGGAAATTCCGGCAGTGTTGCGCTTTTATTGGGGAGCGGTTTGGCCTTTCAGGGTATTGAATCGGCCTGGCTGAGTGTGGAGAACGGGCTGCTGCTGCTCAATACCCGGCGAGATGAGACGAATCACTATGCCGCTCATGCTCATTCTGCCAATGGCCGGGCCGGGGCAGAAATGCTGTGGCAACTTCCGCCTGCCGTGTTGCGTGCATGCCCGGAGCTGGCGGCACTTTCTTCTGCCCTGAGTACACTGCTGGAACAAGGACGCGACGCAGAGCTCGATTCGCTGCTGGCTGCCGCAGCGGGTGCAGGAACTGCTGTGCTGGGAGCCGCTGTGCTGGGTGATATGGAACGGCAGCTCAGGTCTATTCGTAACCGAACTACCAGTATGGGGCTGAATCAACAGGATGAATACAATGAACTGCCTGTGTTCAATGCCTGGGTAAATGCCGAGGCCGACAGACGGGAATTGCGCGCAGATGGCACAGCGGCCGGATATACGCTGAGCAGCTGGGGCACAACAGTGGGGGCAGATGTTGATTTCTCCCCCACTGTTACCGCCGGTCTGGCGCTGACCGGTATGTATGGCGAACTGAGCACGAATAGCCCGGACCATACGGGTGGCCGCATGGAGCAGTATTACCTTTCGCTGCTGGGGCGGTATATTCACCACCGCTGGACTCACACCTGGCTGGGGGCTTTTGGCTGGGGAGATATCTCACTGAAGCGGCGTGTCGGGTTAGAGGAGGGCAGCTATCGCACCCGCGGGAATACAGATTCCGTCAGTTTTGGTGGCATGTATGAGCTGGGGTATGTAGTGCCGCTGGATGAAGATGCTCAGTCCTGCCTCCAGCCCGTGGCCAATATCAGCTACCGCTATGCCCATGTGGATTCCTGCACGGAGAAGGGGAGTGATGCCGCTCTCCATATCGGGCGGCAGGGGGTGAACTGCGTTTCCTTTGGCCTGGGTGCCCGCGTGCAGACATACGCGTTGGAGAATACCATGAACCGCCAATCCCTGCTCGAGGCGCGGATGCTCCTGAAAATGGATACCGGAAACCGCAGAGGCTGTGCAGAGACGGCGTTGGCCTCGCTGCGTTCCCGTTCCGGCCGGGTGCATGCTGCCCGGGATGGCTGGGTCGGCATGGAAATGGGGACGGGTATCACTATCCCGCTCGGGGTAGATGCCGGCTTCCTCTTTCTGGATGCCGGATTCGAGTTCCGTGCAGATGAGTCAGAATGGAATGGCACCGTGGGGTACCGGCTCAGCTTCTGAGGTGTATCAGGGGTGGCTGGTGGAACGGTAGGTGCCATCCGGCTGTCTGGCAAAGGTTTCCTCTTCCCAGCGGTCCCATTTCAGGGTGATGCTGTTCTGGTCATAATGCACCACTGTGGCGGCATCTCTGGCACCTCCGCTGCGCACTGCCACCCGGTGCATGAAAGAGATGAGCATGGTATCCTGCCAGAGCGCAGAGACGAAGGGGTATGCCTTTACCCGGAGGCTGGTATCGCCCTGGCGTATCCGGTTGCGAATCTGCTCTGCCTCCATCAGCTCTGCTGAGTATTTGTGGTAAACGCCATCCTCCCGTTTTACAAAGACTTCTTCTCCCCAGCGGTCCCATTTCAGGGTAATGCGCTGCTCACTGAGTGAAATCACTCGCGCGGCATCCTTCGCACCGGTGGCGCGTGCCGCCACCATGTATTCCGCAGAAAAGCGCACCTCGTCCTCCCATTCATCTCCTGCCAGTCTGAGTGTGGTGAAGGAAAGTGCCGGACTCGCCTGCCGCAGCAGAATGCGGGCGGTTTCTGCGTTTAACAGGCGTAGCTCGCCGTTCATCAGGATAAACCGGCTGGTGCCGCTTTTCTTCCAGACGATGCTGAGCCGCCCATCCTTGCCGCGAGTCAGCTGCGTGATTTGCCCGGCATCCCCGTTATCCCCGCGCACGGCTACCTTGTAATCCGGGTGTATATACAGGCGCGTGCGTTTGCCCTTTTCGTTGGTGAAATCCGTGTAGTAATGTGGTACTCTGGCCGGGGTCTTCTTCAAATCCCGGTAGGGGTCTTCATCCGGCTGTTCGTGGAAATTGCCGTCCTGCTTCAGCACAGCATAGCAATATCCCCAGCGCTCCCATTTGAATTTGATGCAATCCGGGCCGATGCTCAGGATATTGGCCGCATCCCGATTTCCGGTGGTGCGAGCCATTACCATGGCATCCTCGGATATGAGAACATCTCCTCGCCAGTCAGGTGTTACGATGTGCAGTATGCGGGTGGCGGCATCCACGTTTCCGCGCTGCAACTCGCGTTTGATTTCCTCCTTGCGCGGGTGAATATCCGATACCCCGGCATTTTCCAGCATCTGCGCAATGGTAAAGTGCTCGCGGAATTCCTCCAGCTCGGTTCTTGTGGGGCTGTGGCGGTAGCCCTCTGCCAGCGCTGCCAGCCGCCGCTTATGATGGCTCAGCAGGGTATCGCCGTCCGGCCCGCGCCAGGTGAGGTCTGCTCCGTGGGAAAGAAGCATCTCTGCAATATCGGCATCGTGCGCCTGGGCAAGCGGAGATTCCAGGTAGCCGTTGACAGATACGCCGTGCTCCAGCAGCATGCGGGTCATTTTGCTGCGCCCGTTCTGCACCAGAGCAGGCAGCCATGGGGTGGCATCCTGGGCTGCAGCAAGTCGAAGGGGGGTGCCATTCGGGTTAAAATGGGGCAGGGTGAGCAGATAGCGCAGCACGCGTTCATTGGCAATATCCTCTGCGGTTTCCGGCATGAGCCCGGCTTCCACAAAAGCCTTGGCCATGGCCTCCGTGCGCACCTTGCTCCAATGCGGGGCCAGCAGGTGCAGCTTCTGGTGGCGGGTAAAGATGCGCACTACGTCCGGGTTACCATGGCGCACCATGTAGGCCATGTTCTCGTAATGCCCCGGTGCCCCGGCCTGCAGCAGCAGATCGGCCGCTGTGGCGTTCTGCACGCAGCCCAGCGCCACAGCCAGTATCTCCTCGCTGTGCTTCTGGCGGAGCAGCTTGCGTATAGCTGCCGTGTCATCTGTCATGGAGGCCAGCACGAGCTGCATACCCGGATCCGCGGGCAGGGGGCCTTTGGCGGTGAGCAGCCGCGCCACATACTTGCTGCGCGGGCCGCAGGGATTGCGCAGCATGGCTTCCAGCGCGGTGCGTCCGAATTTGTTGCGCACCGCCGGGTTCACGCCCAGCTTGAGCAGGTATTCCACCACGCGGTCATCGGCCGTGCCGCGGCGGATAACAGCCAGGTGCAGGGCTGTGTTTCCATTGCGGTCCAGCGCGGCAGGGTCCGGGCTGGAGCTGGAAATGATATCGAACATGCCCTCCAGCAGCTCAATGGCCTCCTCGCGGATAGAGTTCACCGGGTCTGTCACCGGTAGCGCGCTGATGCCGGGAAGCGCGTAGAAAAGGAATGTTTCGCCCAGGTTATCCACCTGTTTCAGGTCGGCACCGGCGGCTATGATATCGCGCAGCAGCTGCAGATTCTCACGTGTGGCGGGCTTGTAAGCCGCAATCTGGGCATAGTTTGCACCACGGGTGTTGAGCGCATTCACATCTGCCCCGGCATCCACCAGCAGGCGCAGACATTCCGGCAGAATATTCATGCCCCCCGGGGAAATGGGGGAACGCTTCTTCCCCTCTGCTGTGGTGTATTCTGTTCTGGCGCCTGCCTCCAGCAGCAGCCGGACACAGACCGGAATTCCGGCAATTTCGTCCTCGCCGTAGGGACCACCAAGCCCCTGAACCGCGTGCTCCAGCACCGTTTTGCCATCTGCCGCCAGTCCGTTGGCATCTGCGCCGTGTGCCAGCAGCTGGCTGGCCAGTTTTGCATCTCCCTTGCCCACTGCTTTGCTCAAGGTCAGTCCTCCTTTTGCAGAGGCGTTGGCGGTAAGCAGGTTCTGCACATTGCGGGCGTTTCTACCTATGTTGTTCAGCAGGGGCAGGCTGCCGCCCTGGGCATCAGTTGCAGTGTTCGGGGAGGCCCCGAGACGCAGCAGCATGACCATGCTTCCCGGGTGCTGGTGGCGCACCTGCAGAATGTGCTCACCTGCGGCGTTTACCGCATTGGCGTTGCCCCCCAGAGCCAGTACCTGCGCCGTGAGCTGCAGGCTGTCGCCGCGCCTGGAACGCACGGCATCGAAAAGAGCCTGGGTCAGATCTGCCGGATTGATGCCGGCTTGTTCCAGATTGCGGCGCATTTCCGCTGCTTCCTGCTCACGGGGATGCTTTTCTGCCAGTGCACAGGCCTGCAGCAGGCGGCGAATCTCGCCCTGTGCCGCCAGGTCGGCAGCAGTCCTGCCGTCCGGCGTGGCCGGCTGCAGCCGGGCTCCCTTAATCAGTAGATAATCAATGATGCCGGTATCATTTAGCTGCACGGCATTCATCAGCGGGGTATAGCCGCGGGAATCGGGAGAATCGAGCCCCTGGCTGGCCCGAATGGCGGCCAGTTGGCGCTGCATGCCTGCCTCCTGCTCACCCAGCGGGGCAGAATAGTTGGCAATCTCCCGCAGCATCGGGTCTGAGCCGGGTAGAAACGCCACCACAACCGCTCCCAGCGAGGATAACAGCAGGGCGGTGGAAAGGGCTAATTGTTTTCCGGTGAGCCGAAACTTCATACCGCCCCTACTATAACACCAACGCCCCCGTTTCGTCAAACGGAAAACCGCCGATTTATGCGCGAATAAGGGCGGCGTGAAGGGCTGTTGCCACGGCCTCGGGCTCCGTGCCGGTTTCGCTCAACCGGGTGAAGTGGGTGGCATCAGTATAGTGCACCACATTCAGCGTGATGGTGTCATCCGGGTTAATGACGGCAAAACCACCAACCGGCACCGAGCAATCGGCCTGCAGCAGGTTCAGGAAAGCACGCTCGCAGGAAATACAGCGGTAGGTGGGCTCGTGGTTCACCCGGGAAATCATTTCATGTGCGGCGGTATCTCCCCTGCGGCATTCCAGGGCAATGGCTCCCTGTCCCAGAGCCGGCGGAAAATCCTGCACCGGAAGCCCCAGCACACGCACCGGCGTGCCCTCCACCTCAAAGGAGTTGCGGTCATAGCCCAGGCGGTTCAGCCCGGCACGTGCCAGCAGGGTGGCTGATACCTCCGGGTTCTCCACCATCTTGCGGAGCCGGGTGGCCACATTACCGCGCACCGGCACCGTGGTGGCCTTGCCGCCCCAGTAGGTGCGAACCATGTGACTGCGGCGCACGCTGCCAGTGGCGATAATCATGTTATTTTCATCGGCATCTGCCTTCATGACCAGCACATCCTGAATCTCCTCGCGCGGCAGCACGGCAGCCAGTTCGAAACGGGAATCCAGCACGCCCGGCATATCCTTCAGACTGTGCACGGCGCAATCAATTTCCCCGGCAGCCAGGGCCTCCTCAATAGCAGCAATGAACACACCCTTATCGCCAGTGTTGGTGGCGCTGTTCACCATGTGCAACGGAATATCCGTCCGCTGGTCACCGGCGGTGGAGATGATGGTGATGCTGCATTCCAGCCCCGGGTTGGCAGCCTGCAGGGCGGCTATGGCCTGGTGGGTCTGTGCCAAGGCAAGTTCGCTGCCTCGTGTGCCGATTCGGAGTGTGCTCATGCCGGTATTCTACCTTAGCTGCCCAGGTATGGCAACTCCCAAATGAGGCAGCAGCCAGGGATGCGGTTTATTGGTAAATATCCACTCCGAGCTTCTGCATATCGGTAAGCGATACGGCGCAGGGATCCGGGGCCACCCAGTGGCCGGGTTCCAGCTCGCGCGGGGTCAGGTCCATTCCCACTGTGGCATCCAGATACGGGTGATTGATGCGACGGCCGAAGGCGCTGCCCGGCGGGGGATCAATGGGGGAGGGTACATCTCCCGGCAGAATCGGCGTGTTCTGCCGCTGGGTCGGATCCGGAATCGGAATAGCCGAGAGCAGGGCGCGGGTGTAGGCGTGGCAGGGGTGGTCATACAGGCGGTCTGCATCTGCCATTTCCACGATTTTGCCCATATACATGACCGCTACGCGGTCAGAGATGTGGCGTACCACAGATAAATCATGCGAGATAAACAGGTAGGAGAGATTAAGCTCCTGCTGCAGATTGAGCAGCAGATTCAGCACCTGGCTTTGCACTGAGACATCCAGCGCGCTCACTGCTTCATCCAGCACCAGCAGCTTGGGACCCATGACCAGGGCGCGCGCTATGCCGATGCGCTGGCGCTGCCCACCGGAGAATTCATGCGGAAATTTCTCCAGAGCCGTGGAGGGAAGCCCCACTAAATCCAGCAGGTCTGCTACCCGCTTCCTGCGGCTGGCGCTGGTCCCCATGCCGTGTATCACCAGCGGCTCGGAAATGAGGTGGCGTACCGTCATGCGCGGGTTCAGCGACCCCGCCGGATCCTGAAATACCATCTGCACCTTGCGGCGCAGATTACGCAGGCGCCACTGGGCGCGGTGGGTCACATCATGCCGCATGAAGCGGATGGTGCCCGCCGTCGGTTCAAGCAGTCGCACAATGCAGCGGCCAATGGTGCTTTTGCCGCAGCCGCTTTCGCCCACAAGCCCCAGGGTTTCACCCGGTGCTATATTGAAGGAAACCTCATCCACCGCCTTCAGGGTACCCACGCGGCGACCGAATACACCACCGCGTACGGGGAAATGCATGCTCAGCTTCGATATTTCCAGTATATTTTCCATGTTCTGCGGTGTTCTTGGTAATCTACCATGTCTGCCGGGCCTTTGCAAGTCTAGACAAAGTCTGCATGGCGTATGATAATGAAAAACAGGAGAAACACCTGCGGTGCATTTGAATGGCATGATTCTGGGAAATCCATGCCTATGTACCAGAAACAGCTTGCATGCGTATGCTGTTAGAAGTAGAATGCCGGAATGAAGTCCTTTGTTTACCTTCTTCCGCTGGCTCTGTGCCCCCTGGCGGCGCAGACTCATGATGCCAGGGCTGCGTGCATGGCAGCGCTGGATGCTGTGAAAGCGGCCCAGTCCGAAAATCTGGGCCCGGTGGTCACGGCGGTGCTGGATGCCACCGGCGGGGATGAGCAGGCTTTCTGGAAATTGATGCAGGAGGCCTCAGATGCCGGACACCCGGTGGCACTCACCTGGACGGCTGGGCAGGGGATTCGCCAGCTGTCAGCTCTGGGAATCAACCCTGAGTCTGCTCCTGAGGCGGTCAAGCTTTGTGCGGCTGTGGAGAAAGCAGCATCTTCCGGTTATGTGCCTGCCCAGGTGGAAATGGCGCACCTGCTTGGCAGCGGGGTGGGAACCGCGCCGGATGAGAAGAAGGCCATGGAGTACCTGATGCAGGCCTGCAAGGCCGGCAGTTCCCGAGCCCGGGCGGCTTATCTGCTGCTTTCCGGGCGCATGGAGAAGGGTGGCACAGAGGATACTGCAGTGGCTGCCGAGCTGAAGAAGAATAATTACTACGTAGAGGAGTTTCTGTCTGCCTTTGCTGGTCAGGATAATGAGGAGAAGGCGCGTGAGTGGCTCGCGGCAGCTGCCTCCCACGGCAGCGCCTACGCCGCCGGTATGCTCGCGCGGCATTACCTGGCGCAGGGGAAGGATGCCCTGGGTTGCGATTTTCTGAAAATAGCGGTGGAGCGTGAGCACCCGGACTCCCTGGCGATGATGGGCTCCCTCCTGTTGCCGGGGGCGGAACTCAGTCCCGGGTTGCAGAATATCATCAAACCGGATACAGAGGCTGCTATCAGTCTGTTCCGCCGTGCTGCGCTGCTGGGGTATGCCCCGGCTTTCATCCCGCTGGCGGGTGAATACAT
>JAZOTV010000233.1:0-13279 GCA_045657815.1 Akkermansia sp. | reverse complement strand
CTCCGCCTGCTCTGCCACAGCGGCCAGCATATCCTGCACCCCGAGGGGGTAAGCATTCTGCCCCGCAGCCAAGGCTTCCTCCGAAAGCACACGGCTCACTTCCGACGGCCGCAGGTAAGGGACCGCACACACAAGAGCCTGCGGCTCGCCATCCGTCCCGCACAGCGGAATAAGGCATTCGGACACAGTCTCCGGAGTCAGCCGGTTCACCAGGCGGGCGTGGTAGCGCTGCAGCAGGGGGCTGGCGGCATCAAGCACAGGCACGCCATCGTGATTTCCCGCGGTCATGATAATGTAGCGGCAGCCCGTGCTGTCGGCACGGCTCAGGAAATCATTGAACATCTCCAGCGCAGGTGCGCCGGGGTCACGGGTATCGAACAGGTCGCCACTCACCAGAAGCGCATCGACCTTGTGCTCCTGCATCTGGCCAATAAGCCAGTCCAGAAATTCCTTGAACTCATCATGGCGCGACTTATCGAGCAGGCGATCGCCCAGATGCCAGTCGGATGTATGCAGTATTCTCATTATCTCAGTTTTCGTTTACGTTATCTTTCTTCTTGTCTACCACGCGAAGCCGCTTGACCTCACGCCCCACAAACTCCAGAAAATCATTACTCAGCAGGCTCAGCGCCGGATCCGCGTAGTGCTTTGCGGCATCCAGGCGGGAATCCAGCATCTCGCGCAGCCCGAGCTGGGGAGTATTCAACACTTCACGCAGGCAGTCGAAAGCGGCCAGGGCTTCCTCATACGCCAGTTTGCGGCAAGTGCCCGTGTAGTTGAAGCCCAGCTCCTTCAGGGCCATGGCCAGCCACTCCGGAGCGGTGTAGATATAGCACTCCGGATTCTGCAGCCACAGCAGAACAGATGCCGTAGCCGGGGATTGGAAATGCTTACGCCACTGCGGTAGATCGAGCTTGCGGCGGCGTTCCTTGATTTCCGTGGCGGTGCTCACAAAGCAGGCAAGGCGCTCATCGACCCCGGCGCGACCGGCACCGGCATAAAGGCCTCGGAACATATCGCGGGAGGCAGACTCCTCCAGACGAATAAATTCGTGGAGCATGCCATAGGCCATGCGCTCTCCGAAGGGGCGCAGCAGGCGGCGGTTCTTCCCGAGCATCTCTGCCGAGCTCTTGAAACAGAGCAGCAGCTGCGGTGATTCGATATTCCAATGGCGGGTTGCAGCTGCGGCAGCCTCCCACTTGTAGGACTGTTCATCCCAGCGGTCTGCAAAGGCGTTCTTATACACCTCTGCCCATTTCTTTATGGAGTCTTTATTCATACAGTATTTTTGGAAAAAAAATCAGGGTTATTATTATTTACAGATTGATAATCGCCTTTCTAGCAACACACAAGGAACGAAGAACAATTCGAACACCCCACGACCCTGTAGTCTGCACATTGTTCAGAGAAGGCCAGGCCTCAGGGGGATGTTCAATTGAACGTCATGATGCTCAACTGCGTTTTCAGTTAAATCCAGGTCATGGTCTGAGGAAGGCGGGGAAGAAGCTCCTTCGCCAACGTCTGATCCGTTATCAGCTGAATATAGCCCTGCAGGCCATGCCTGCGCAAGCTTTCCTGAAGCATCTGCTGGTGAAACTTCGACGGAAGCTCCGCATGTTTCTCAACAGCGTGAAGAGTAGCGCCACGGTCGCGGAGGAGAATGAGGATGTCACGGAAATCACGAACCTCGCGGCGCCATTCACCCCCGCAGCAGATGTTGATGCACTCGTAGAACAAGCCGCGCTTCAAAGCCTGATTAAAAGGCGTGCGCTCCTTAGCATCCGTAGCGTTGACATCCACACCCAGCTGCAGCAGCAGACGCACCAGCTCAATCTTGCCATCGAAACAGGCATCTATCAGAGCAGGCTCCAGTGATTTCCGGAGGGTCTGCGGATTTACAAGCCCATGTTCCACCATGTACCGAGCAATGCGCAAATGCTTTGCTGCAAGTGACTCAGCAAACAGTGCCGGCATGCCACTGGCGCAGCCATGCTGCAGCATGAGTTTAAACAAGGCGAGATTATCCTGCTCAAGAACCAGCTTGAACATGCGCGGGTGCAGCTCTGCACACAAGGCAAAATCAGCACCGGCATTCAACACAAGCTGCACCTTGGCTTCAGCCCCGCTCTCTATAGTGTCCAGCAAGGCCGCTGACAGTTCAGCAGACGAAACCACCGAAGCTATACCGGCACAGAGACGCTCCACCAGCTCCCGGGAGCCATGACGGATTGCAGCAGGAAGCAGAGCCGGCGCCTTCTGCGGGTATTTCTCCACCACATAAAAAGCAATTTTCTGTTCCCGTGTACCGAGGGCATGGCGGAAAGCGCCCTCCACATCCGGAAGGAGGCAGCCTTTTGCCAGTAACGCGTCAAGGGTCACCGGATTATCCATTTCCAATGCCATCGATACAAGTCTCGCCCCCTCGTCTTCTCCGAAGTGCATTCCCAATTCAAGGTAAAACTCCATGAGCGCGACATTTCCCTCGCTCACGGCCTGGACAAAAGGATGAGCAAAATCTCGCACCGGCACATTATGCTCAGCCATAAACCGGAGAGCTTTGGCTTTCACCGCTTCGGGCAGGAACGCCCCATGTTTTTCGAGAAGCGATACCACCTGTACATGACCACGCAGCAACGCCACCAGCGCAGCAGATCGGCCGCTGGAATCCACCACCTGCACCTTTGCCCCATGCCCGAGCAGAAACTCCACCACATCAACGCGCCCCAGCATGGCAGCCCGCATGAGCGGGGTCATACCTGCGGCATTGCGGGCATTCACGCGCGCCCCGAGCTCCACCAGGCGGCAGCACAGCTCCACACCGGCCACGCAGGCGGCCACATGCAGCGCCGTGTTGCCGGCAAGATTCTGCGGGATCACATCGGCACCACTGTCCAGCAGGTAGGTCACAATGTCCCAGCGCTGCTTGCGCAGTGCCGTTATCAGCAGGGTATCGCCGTTCTCTGCGTGCAGATTCACGGCCTCACGCGGGCACTGCTCGCAGAAATCGCTCTGCGGGCCCTTCTTCACCAGTTTGACCAGCTTGACAACAGTCACATTCATTTGTTACTACTAAATATATCAGGTTATAATAAGTCTCAGCATCGGGATTCTTTTTCCATTTCCTCTGTTATCAATCCACAAGATTGAGTCAATTCCGTAACGCTTCGATACTTGCAAGAAGTTCATATTCTTCCTTCAGAAGAATGCCGATTTCCCTCCTCAGCGCCTCCAATCGCCGCTCCTTACGCTTTAACTGACCCTTTTTTCTATTTTTCGAGGACTCAACGCTGGGTTCATCAGAGCCGCTGGCCAACAGGAGATCGGCACAGGCCTGGCAGCGCTTCTGCAGCGCATAGTGAAGCGGGGTCTTGCCGTGGAGATTCTGAGCCTGAGCATCGGCACCGGCACTCAGCAGAAAATCCACCACCTCTGGAGAACCGGCGAGAGCGGAACCATGCAGAGGCGTATCACCGGCGGCATCGCGGCACTGAACATCAGCCCCGGCAGCTGCCAGCAGCGCCACATTGCGCACATTTCCGGCGCGGGCAGCGCGGTGCATGGGTGTGGTGCCATCAAATCCTCGACTATGAAGCTGCGCACCGCGTTCGATGAGCTCGCGCAGGAAATACTCGCCGGAAAGCCCAGCCATATGCGACAGCAGGGAACGCCCTGCCCTGTCGCGGGATTCCACATCGGCCCCGGCGCGCAGCAGCGGCAACACAATCATCTTGTACCCTAGGCGAGCCCCCTGCATCACAGGCGTATCCAGATGCATATTGACACGGCGGAAATCAGCCCCAAGTGCCAGCAGCTGACGCAGGGCATAGACAGAATGCTCCAGCGCGGCCAAATGAAGCGGCGTATTACCGAAGCGATCCTCTGCGTGAAGATGAGCACCAGCCGCATGCAGCACCCCGATGATGTCCGGGGCATCGTGCCTGGCGGCATAATGCAGCGGGGTGTGGAGCTCATGCGTAGTCAGCTCCAGCGCAGCACCGGCCCGGCAGAGAATGGAGGCGCAGTCCTCGGCCGCACGCATAGCGCAGAAATGCAACGCGGTGCACCCGGCGACATCCTGCCGGTCGGCATCAGCACCGGCGGCCAGCAGCAGTTCCATACAGCGCGGAGCATCGGCATGAATATCCACGCAGAGCATGAGCGCTGTCTGGCGGTGATGGTTGCAGGCATCCGGCGCAGCGCCTCGGGCAAGCGCATCGGCAATCCCCTGGGGATTCCGAGCCGACGCGGCTTCAAGTAGTTGAGCATCAGGAGTAGTCATCAGTTGAACACAGAGGGTGAAAGGTGAGATACGAGCTGCCAGGGTGTGTTACCGTCGGCATCGGGTCGGTGGGGATCTGCCCCGTGAGCAAGAAGAATGGCTATGAGGCTGCGGTCGATTTCCATCAATTCATCGCACACCGCCGTGAAAAAATCCTCGGTGTCTCCGGCGTGCTCCTTCCTGGATTCATCATACTCGCACAGCTCCTGCGCCAAATACCGCAGGGGAAAGCCCTCGTCATTCACATCGGCCCCCAGCGAGATTAGAAGCTCCACCATCTCCGGCGTGCGGTTCATCAACGCATCCCGCAAGGCAGCATCCACCAGGCGGCGGCCGGTCTTCTCATCCACCATCTCCGGCGATACATAGTTCATCACCAGACGCACCAGTGAAACATCTCCTGTGCGCACAGCCCTGAGCGCAACCTCCGCAAGCATGGCGGGAGCAGCAGACTTCACGCCCTTCTGCTGCAACAGAAGGCGAACGATTTCCTCACTCTCCATCTCCACCGCCAGCACCAGGGGCGTATAGTGTTTCGTAGCATCGCGGGACCAGAGGTCAGCTCCATAGCGCAGCAGAAGTTCCACCATCTGCACCTGGCCACTCCGAATGGCCAGGTGCAGACATGGATTTCCGGAGGGAGTTGTTGAATCAGGCGACACCCCGCACAGCAACGCACTCTCCACCAGGGAGATATCCCCAGTCACCACATGCAGACAGAGGGACACCGCCTCCGATGCTCCTGCCAGTTCGGCACCGACAGCGACAAGCTCGCGAGCCAGGTTCACACGCCCGCGATCTAGCGTAATGCCGAGGGGAGTATTACCCGCCGCATCCTGCGCATTCAAATCTGCCCCTGCAGCAAGCAGGCAGCGAACCTCCGCCGGAGAGCGGTCGGAACAGGCCCGGTGCAAAGGAGTTTCTCCAGCAGCATTGCAGGCATTCACATCGGCACCGGCCGCCACGAGCATCTCCAGCGCACGACCACGGCTGGAGTAACGAGCGGGGCGGGATTTCCGGCTCAGCAGAGCAAGCACAGGCGTATTTCCATGCGCATCGCGGAAAGACGGATTAGCTCCGGCAATCAGGGCTTTTTCTATGCGGGGACAATCAACGCAGACACAGGCGTCGAAAATCTCCCTATCAAGAGATTCTTGAGACATAAGATGAAGAGTCAGAAAAAAGAAAAAAAGCAGCACAAATCACAGACAATCAGCCTGTAACATGCTCACAAAACAAAAAAAAGCACAACGCACCTTGGACAGAATAAAAAGAGGATTCATAGAGTAGAGATATCTGCAGGGGATAAGAAGCTGGGGTAGTTGCCATGCAGACGCGGGCTGTATACCACTTCCCCACATTTCTGTCAAGTCGAATTGCAACCAATTGTAAAAAAATCACTGCTAAAAATCACTGCTAGACCTCCACTCCCGTTCGCCCCACCAGAGCAGACATGTTCAGCAGACAGGAATGAAATTCAGGCTCACTTAGTTAACAGCCTGCAATTCATGTGGTTGTACAACACGAAGCAGGCGGAAACATTTCCAGTCTCTGCTAAAACCTTCAATAATCACATCAACTACTTCTTCAGAGTTGCATTCATGCTCAGCGACTACCAGCTCCAAATGCCAACAATACCATATCCAGTGGCAGGAAGCTGCGAGTATATCACTACTGCCTGAGCCCGCGGGCAAGAACAGGCAGCATATTTCTGCTTCTTGCTGATATTTGGGTAGAATAAGGCCGGACTGACCTGCGCAGTGACAGTCGAGCTCAATGGTAAAGCTCCCGGGCTTCCTACCGGCGCCACGCTAAACCCATCTCGTGCCCGGCCACGGCATTCCCGCCGTCCTTATAACACGGAAGGGGAATCGATTGCCCTATTACTACAAACCGCATGGCGTCAAGATAGTATAGGCCCAATGTTTAGAGAAAGGACATCTTGTCGAGTATAGGCAACAAGTGGACACCCCTCCGCTCAATAGTTACATATTCCTTGCACCTGTTCAAATTGGCGCAGAATCTTGCGTCATGGCCGTGCGTGTCCGTAAAACAACAGGGCAGGATGCTAAGTTTTATTGCATGGTATTGAATTGCTCGGCGCTTTGAAAACAAAAGCCCAAGGGTTCAGGCATTTCCGGGACGGCAGCAACAAAGCCACATCGTCTGACGGGACTGACCCTCGGGCCGTCTTTAGCGTAGCCACAACGGCTCAGGCAGTCAAGTTTAATTCTTCCGTTACCGCCACAGAATCCTCCAACTGAGAATCCCCCAACCTCTTCACAAACGGCGTACTCGATGTGCAGAACGCCGTTGTCACCAAGCCTGATGTAAACTTCTCCATCCGCGCAGCCAACCCCACCACGCCGCTAATAGACAACGCGCCGAGTCCCTTTAAACCCGATCTTTTGCGTTCCACCGTAAAGCGTGGCTTGTCATCAGCATATCATTTTTAGATTTACTGTCAAATCTAACTTTTTTATTCAATTCGCTATCGCAAGAGCATCGTCCGTACCCACGCAGAAGTAAAAACAGTTTCGGGAAAACGCAGAATTTCTGTTATTTGTATTGACTTGTGTCCAACTAGGCGATATGCTGCGCGTACCAGGTGCTATGATAGCATCAGGTAATTCTTATCCCTCCTACCTACCCTTCCCCTCCCCCCCTATGAATGCCGATCTACAGCCGGCTTCCCGTGAAGTCGTCGTGTGCAATGATACAGAAGCCACCCGCAGCGTGATGGCTACCGTGACAGATGCGAACACAGCATGTCAGCCAGTAGTCATCCTCTTAATGGGCTTACCCGCTGCTGGCAAAAGCACATTCTATGCACGTGAATTAGCACCGCGCGGAATAGAGCATATCAACCTCGATACCCTGCGCACACGCCATAGAGAACTACTGCAAATACAGGAATACCTGAAAAGAGGCGTTTCCTTTGCCGTGGATAACACGAATACGTTGCCAGAGGAGCGTGCCCGGTATATCAAACTTGCCACAGACGCAGGCTACCGGATAGAAGGCTATTTTCTGCGCAGCCGGGTCCAGGAATGTATTCGCAACAATGAAGAAAGAGATAAGAAGGTACCCATTGCAGCAATTTCCGCCATGTCTGCCCGCCTGATACTGCCGAGCAGGACAGAAGGCTTTGATGCTCTGTACTTCGTTAATAGAACCGAGAAAGGATACGATATATCACCATGGAAGGAAAACAACTGACATTTCAGGAGCTCGAGCAGCAAATGCGTAGCATTGAAAATGCACGCGAGGGTGAACTTCCTGCGGATGCCTATATCATTGCCAGATTGGATGGCCGTGGTTTCAGTAAACTCACAAAAGCGCATTTCGAAAAGCCTTTTGATGAGAAGTTCCATCGGCTCATGGTTGAAACGATGCGGTATATCATGGACAAGGAGCCGGAGATTACACTGGCCTACAACCAGAGCGATGAGATTTCCCTCCTCATCATGCCCGGCAGCACAACCTTCAACCGAAAAGCCCGCAAACTGCTCTCCCTTCTACCAGCCGCAGCGTCAGCAAAATTCAGCCTGCTGCTGGGCGAGCCCGTCTGCTTCGATTGCCGTCTCAACATTCAAACAAATGTGGAGGGAGTGCTGCGTTATTTTGCCTGGCGTAGCATTGATGCGGAGCGAAATGCTTTCAATGCCTGCGCCTACTGGCTGCTACGCAAACAAGGCATGCACCCACAGGCCGCCGCAGAATTGTTGCGCAGCCTTGATACTCCTGAGCACAGAAAGCTGCTGCAAGATCACCAGGCAGATTCCTCAGCTATACCCGTGTGGCAGACACGCGGTGTCATCCTGCACCGAGTACTTGAGCAGCGCGAAGGCTTCAACCCGCTCACCCAGGAACGCACCACCTGCTCCCGGCGCGTATTGGTTGAGTCTGACTATTCAGAAGAACGCCTGCGCGATATTATCTCGCTCCCAACTAAACCCTCCCTGCAAAGCTAAGAAATGAATCCCGATATCCAGAAAGCCTTTCACGAGGCCGTCAAAAAGAACGATGTAGAAACCGCCCGCCGCATGCTCGCCGCCGGGGCGGATGTGAATGCTGCATACGATGAGTATGAAAATCGCTCATTCCTTGACGCTTGTTACAAGGGGAACCTTGATTTGGTCAAATTGCTTGTTAAAGCAGGGGCTGATGTAAATCTTCCGGATTCTTGTGGTACAGCCCCTTTAGTTCGTGCCATTGTTAGCATTCATGATACGGACGAAGTTGTAAAATACCTTATAGATTGCGGGGCTGATGTGAATGCTTGTGCTGGCGAATCTTGGACTCCTTTAGAGGCCGCTATACAGGAACACGCTACCGATATAGTAAAGATTCTGCTCGATGCCGGGGCTAATCCGCGTGTTTCTTCTGAAAAACGTGAAGCATCCCTGTTAACCGCATCAGCTTGGGGGGATGTTGATATAGTAGAAATGTTGTTAGAGGCAGGAGCAGATCCCAATTCTTACGATGATGATAATTATACACCATTGGCTGCTGCTTGTCGATGGGGGCATGCGGAAGCTGCTGAACTTTTGCTCAAGTTTGGAGCAAATCCACATACCTCAGATTCATGTTACAATGACAGCATATTGATGGATGCAGCTGAGGGAAACAATCCTAAATGCATCAAGATGCTTTTGGAAAGAAACGTGGATGTAAATCATGTTAATTTTGATGATGAAACAGCACTTTTGTATGCTGTTCTGCATCCAAATAACGAGAAGATTGTTTCTATGCTTCTTGAGGCTGGGGCAAATCCAAATATAACGGGCAGCGAATTAGGCTCACCTCTTTCCATTGTGATGCATGACAAAGAGTTCCGAAGCGCCGAGATTCTGATTAAGTTTGGGGCAAAGTTTTCAAACAACGAAGATTACTACACAGATGAAGTGCTGGAAAACATCGATGACCATACGCTCTTCTACAACCTGAAAGATAATGGCATCATCTTACGCACAGATGACGAGGCTGTTGTTCTTTATGCCAAGCATGCTTGTTCCTACCTTCTCCGCAAAGCTCTAGAGGCGGGGGCAAATCCCAATGCTACGGACAGTACTGGCAAGAGCGCATTAGCGTGGGCTCTGGAGCATCCTCGCCATCCACAGGGGTGCGCAGCCAGACTGATTCGTAATGGTGCCACATTTACCCCGGAGTTGCTGATTTACGCGGTTCGTCATCGTATGAGAGAACTGGTTGCCGCCTTACTTAAAACTGGAGCTGATGTCAACGTGCAGGATGAACGGGGCAACACAGCATTACACTATGCAGCACGCAAGAATACGGAGTTTTTTATCCGGGATTTGATAACAGCAGGAGCTGATATAGAGATAAGAAACAAAGCCGGCTACACCCCCTTGATGCTGACCATCCGATTCCGCTGTTTCAGAGCAGCCTCCGCGTTGCTCGAACATGGGGCAGATAGGACCGCCAAGGGCGGCAAACACAACGAAACCATTCATGCCATGTGCCAGCGTTACCATTGTCGCATTGACAACAATAAACTAATAAAAGTACCCTTCATTGGCAAAGAATCCTAACCCAAATCAACTATCCTATACATGAAAAAGAGATTACGCAAAAAATATCATCTGAGAGAATTCCAGGAACCATACTTCAGCATTCGGTTCAAGTATACAGGTGAATCTTACCCCGTGGAAGAAGACGTATTCTGGGATGATTTCATCCTCAACTGCATTGAAGCTAATGGGCTGAATTGTTGCGGAGGTGCAAGTGATCATATCTGGGAAATGGGCGCGCATTCCGTAGACAAATCGCAATCCATAGAAGATCAGCGAGAGGCAGTCAGGACATGGCTCGAATCCCGCAGCGATGTGGAGGAAGTAAGCTGCGGGGAATTTCGTGACGCCTGGTACGACTTTCCCATCAGCCTGAATGAGGAAATGAGGAAGAAGCCGCTGCAATATTTTGTGCAGGTAGTTCGTAACCGCGACCAATCATTCCATAACGATGGAAACGCCTAAAGAAACCATAATCAGAGTTCTATACAGAGAGCCAGGTGCATATAGCGAATTTCTCCAGGCTTACGCAGAGTTAAAAAGTAAGGGCAATATCAAATCCAGGATTTTCCTCATACTTCGAGACGCTATATATGCAGAGCACCGCCAAGCTCAGGAATTCCTCTGGAACGAAATTCTGAATCTTAATCTGGATGTCAGGGGAGAAAAAGGCACCCTTCTTGCAGCGGCATACGCAGGAAACGTTTGGATGATTCGTCAGCTGATCAATAAAGGCATGGAAATACCGCACTTCAACAGTCCGGTTAATGACTCCCCGCTGACGCGTGCCGCTTCCAGGTGTCAATCGGAAGCGATAGAATTGCTTCTTGAACATGGTAGCTACACCAACAAACACCTGGACAATGCACTTTTTGCGGCTTGTTCAGCTCCTGAAATGGAATCTGTCCCTGTGGAAAATGTAATGCCTGTTGTGAGCATGCTGTTGAATGCTGGTGCTAGTGCAGATCCCGATATCAACAACTCAGCCTGGTGCGCGCTAATTGAAGCAATCAGCAACGATGATGAAGAAACAGCTTTACTTCTTCTAAGGCATGGCGCAAATATACGAACGCGAGATGGAAGCACCTTAAGCTGGTGGGCCTATGGCATGCCCAGGGTAATGAGAGAACTGATTAAACGAGGAATGAGAGGTGACGATATTGTCCGGGATGATAATATGACTTTCCTCATGGAAGCAGCTTGGAACAAGGATACGGAAACAGTACAGTCCTTATTGGAACTTGGCGCAGACATCAACGCTAAGGATGACAACGGAATGACGGCTCTTGATTACGCCAAGCAGGAGCAGGCTGAGGACATCGTCGAGCTGCTGACATCATATCAGGATAACCATAAGTGATTATCTCCCTTCCCTCTGACTATGAAATACGACTTTAACTCGATAAAAAATAATTTTCACGAAAACCGAAGAAGGGGCATATGTGAAAAATGCACACTCAGGTGTCGTGTATATAGAGCGATACTGCGCAGATTTGCCCCGGCAAGGCTTGGTAAAAAATTCTGCCTTCTGGAGTGGCATAAAGAGCAGGAAAGAGAGAAACTAGAACGCATGGAAAGAGATCCCAGGGTGCATATACACTATGTATGGGAAGATCCCGAGTTTCTCCTTTGGTACTTATGGCATCCAGTTGCATTTTCTCATTGGTTGCGTTTCGGATACCGAGTAAGAAAGCATCGGAATAAGATAAAAAAGGATATGAAGCGGAAGAAAAAAGAAGCGGCAAAAAGACGCCGCTCCGCAACAGGCACGACTGTCATTGTCAATATCCCGCATGCAAGTCTCGATATTCCCAAAGATGTGAAGTTTTACCCTGCACAGGAAGAGCTACAGGATATCGCAAAACGCATGTCGGATCTTTATACCGACGAATTTCTCTCTCCAAATCCGGGAATAGAAATCGTCAGGGCTCCGATATGCCGGATTGTCGTTGATACGGAACGATTCGATGATAATCAGAAAGAACCAGCGGCGAAATATGATCAAGGCGTCATTTATACCAGGGATTATCAGGGACGTGATTTAAGACCGATACCAACAGAGCAGGAAAGAGAACATCTCCTTGCTACATACTACCGACCACATCATTCACGTCTCTACAATCTCTGCATTGATAGTCTGAAGGCTTTTGGCAAAATTATTATTCTGGATTTACATAGCTATCCGTCTTCATATAACATGGGGAGCGGGCAAGGAGAGGAAACTCCTGATATCTGCATCGGTTATGAAGCGCCCCATTATTCTGAAGAGGCACTGAAACAGCTTACACAAATTGTCTCTTCTCACGGATTTACCTATGGTTTGAACGCACCATTTTCTGGCTCAATGGTGCCTACTGGCGTTTCTGATTCTAATTGTGTGCAATCATACATGATCGAAATCAAACGTTCACTCTACATGGATGAAGACACTTTGGGACGTAACACCGCCGGGATGGATAAAGTGCGTTCTTTACTCCTTGACATCATCGATGCCTTGAAAAAAGCAGCAATCTGAACAAGTCTGAGAACATCTTATAGATCACTATACGAAAAATTACTACCACCGGCAGTTATTCGTAAAATTCGAATAACTGCCTCCATCTTGTTACTTTTTGTTACCTTTTTTTGATTTAGGGTTACACTTTTTTCCCATTTTCTCCGAGTACCCATCTTGTACCGGTGCGTTTTCGATGGAAAAAGCGGCGTATTAACCCTATCTCAATGACAATCTCCACGTTTGAATGTCGATAGAAGATGCTGCACCGCCTAATCCGTCCCCTGCAATCAGAAGACAGTAAGCGTGAAGTTGACAATGTTACATTTCTTGTACGCTCTTGCTGTTTTCCCGGGATACTGCGGCACCTATACAACCGCGTCAGCACTCCGGATATCACCTCTCCTGTCTTGCATGGTCGTGGCATCTCGTGTAGAATACAGTTTCAAACTAAATCGTCATCTATGGGTATCCAATTACAGATTGTACAGGAAGCAGACCTGCCGCAGTTCAAGCGTGATATGCAGGAGGCTTTTCAGAAAGGCGCAGAAGCTGAGTTCGGTCATATCTCAGAACAGATCCTGCCAGAATCACACATCAATGCTTCACTCAGCAAGGCAGGAAGTGTGGCTTATGCTGCCGTAGAGGACGGCTGTATCATCGGCGGTGCGATCGTTCAGATCAATCCGGAAACACATCATCATCACCTGGATTTCCTGTATGTGAAACACGGAGTACAAAGCAAAGGCATAGGTCAGGCGATATGGGCTGCTATAGAGCAGAATCACCCGGATGCTCTTGTGTGGGAAACCGGCACCCCGTATTTCGAGAGGCGCAATATCCATTTCTACGTGAACAAATGCGGCTTTCATATTGTCGAGTATTACAACGAGAAGCATCCAGATCCGTATATGCAGGGCGATGACAACATGCCTGATACCGATCCAAGAAACTATCCGGGGAACTCATTTT
>JAZOTV010000232.1:0-3341 GCA_045657815.1 Akkermansia sp. | reverse complement strand
AACGGTCTCCGTGGGCGATGGGCCCAACCAGCGCATCCGTCCTCAAGACTGACCAAATCAGAGAACAAACAAAATCAAAGCTTGACCTAATCCCTGAAAACAAGTAACATACGACGGGTCACGCGTTCAAGCACCAAACTTAAACCATCGGCTTGACTAGCCGACTCCATTCCTCACGTTCCAACCCTCAACCATGACTGCATCAACCATTAAAAAAATCAGCGGGCTCCTACTGCCGGCAGTGAGTGCAATGCTTCTCAGCAACTGCCACACGAATCTGTACAACGCAGCCAAATATGGCAAGACAGACACCATACGATACGAACTTGAAAACGGCGAAAATCCCGACCGCGGCAGCCATCCGGCTCACATGCTCTGGGTACTTCCTACCGGCGCAGTAACAGTCAGCCTCGACATCGCTCAGGTCAGTCTCATGATTGGAACACTTGGTTTGTACTATCTTCCTTGGAAAGAATCTAACACAAGTCCCTACCTCACAAAATACCTGAACGACTTCTACTCCACCACCCCCTTAGAGATTGCCGAAGAAAAGCGGAAATATGAAGCTATGTGTGAGTTGTACCTCAACGGTGCTAAGGCATCCAACCTGCAGGTCAAACGAATGACGACCGAAGCAGCCGCCAGCGGCAACGCAGCTCTCTTAAATCGTCTGGTCTCCAAAGGCATCACCCTAAACCAGAATTACCCGGGAGAGTGGTCCCCCCTCATGCAGGCAATCGGCAATGGCCACGAAGAATGCGCTAAGATTCTGATTCGCTCCGGCGACAAGCTCACCACATCATACCTGATTAACGGCGAGTATCTAACCTGCCGCGATGCAGCCATCAGGAAAAACAGAATGGCTCTTTATAACAAGCTTCTCTCCTACAAACCCGGTACTGTTTCAACCTCTACAAACACCGGCAGCAAAGCCCGCGTTTCCCCCAATAAAACCAGCCGCCCGTCAACTCCGGTTATCGCAAAGCCCAAATCGACCAACGCATGGGAAAAGATTCCTGTGAGGTTTGATTAATAATTGCAATCGTTCTCTTACCTTGAACGTATAGAAGGGCACCTGTCAACAGGTGCCCTTCTATACGTTCATTTGCCGGCTGGAATAAGTTCCCGGCATACGCGTCTCTCAGCATATCCACATGACTTATCTCAGCGAGAAGAAATCGCGGATGCGGGGATTATCGCTGGCGGCGATGACGCTGGGCGGGGCATCCACCACCAGCTTGCCATCGGCCAGGAACACGATGCGGTCGGCCAGTTCCATGGCGAAATCCGTATCGTGAGACACCACCAGCATGGTCATGCCATCCTTGGCGAGCTCGCGCATCAGGTTCTCCACTTCGCCCACCATCTCGGGGTCCAGGGCGGAGGTCGGCTCATCGAACAGCAGCACCTCGGGGTTCATGGCCAGGGCGCGCACAATAGCCACGCGCTGCTTCTGACCACCGGAAAGCTGAGAGGGATACGCCTTGGCCTTATCATGCAGACCGATGCGGTGCAGCAGGTGCAGGGCCTGGTTCTCAGCCTCCATGCGGTTCATGAGGCCACACTTCACCGGAGCCAGGGTGATGTTATCCAGAATGGTGAGGTTAGCAAAGAGGTTGAAATGCTGGAACACCATGCCCACCTTGGCGCGGTAGTGATTCAGGCCATCCTCGCTGCGGTCCACCGGCTTGCCGTGGAACAGCACCTCGCCGCCCGTGGGCTTCTCCAGGAAGTTCATGCAGCGCATCACCGTGCTCTTGCCGGCGCCGGAGGGCCCCAGCAGGAACACTACCTCGCCCTTCTTCACCCCTACGGAAACTTCATCAATCACGCGGTGGTCACCGAACTCCTTGACCAGGTCGCGTACTTCCAAAATGTTATCAGCGTTCATTCTTCTTCAGACGGTTTTCAAGTTTCTTGAGGAGCTGGCTCAGGCACACCACCACAATCAGGTAAATGAGAGCCACAGCAATCAGCGGCAGGAAGGCATCGTAGGTCTGGCTTCGGATGATATCGCCACCCTTGGTGAGGTCCTGCAGGGCGATGTAACCACACACGGAAGTCTCCTTGAGCAGCACGATGAACTCATTGCCCAGCGCAGGCAGCACATTCTTGAAAGCCTGCGGCAGAATCACCGAGCGCATGGTGGTGCCATAGCTCAAGCCCAGGCTGCGGCCGGCCTCCATCTGGCCGCTGTCCACCGCCATGATACCGGAGCGGATAATCTCCGCCACATAAGCACCGGAGTTCACACCGAAAGCCACAATGGCCACCAGCACCTTGCTCACATCCACCGAGCCGAAAATCACGAAGTAGATGATAAGCAGCTGCACCACCACAGGTGTGCCGCGCACCACGGTCAGGTACACATGGCACAGGAAGTTCAGCACCTTGTAGCGGCCGGTCTGGTCATGCGCGCTGCGCACCACTGCCACCATGAAACCGATGCAGAGCCCCATGAGCACCGCGCAGAAAGAAATCTCAATGGTAATCAGGAAACCGTTTACCAGGTAATTCCAGCGGTTATCCTTCACAAAATTGGTGTGGAACGAATCCTGCATGCGCTGCCAGAGGCCCTTTTCTTCGGTCTGCACAGCAGGCACGGCAAGCGGCTTGCCATCCTTATCCAGATAACGGGCCCAGATTTCATCCATAGTGCCATCGGCCTTCATTTCAGCCATGGTCTTGTTGAACATGGCGAGCAGCTCCGGGCGGTTCTTGCTGATGGCCATGGCGTATTCCTCCGAAACCAGCGCCACGGGCAGAATGCGGATACCCTTATTGCGGGCCACATGCTCCTCAGAAGGTGCACTGTCCAGCACCACGGCATCAATCTTGCCCGTCACCAGAGAAGCCACAGCCAGCGCACCATCCTGGAAACGCTCAGGCTCCTGGATATTCTCGGTCATATACATATCGCCCGTGGTGCCGTGCTGCACACCAACGCGCTTGCCCTTCAGGGCTTCCGGGCTGGTGATATCCGAGCCCTCGCGCACGATAATCACCTGGTCAGCCTTCACATAGCTGGTTGTGAAATCAATCTGTTTCTTGCGGTCTTCCGTCACCGTGATGCCGGAGGCCGCCACATCGCCCTTACCCGCCTGCACAGCGGCAATCACGGAATCAAAGGACATGTCCTCGATCACCAGCTCATAATTATTGCGGCGGGCAATCTCGCGCACCATATCGGCGTCGATACCCACAATGCGGTCCCCCTGGTAGAATTCATACGGGGGGAAGGTCGCATTGGTCACCATTATCAGCTTGCTGCGTTCCTCCTGTTTCTCGCCACAGGCAGTCAGAAACAGAGCCATGAACGCCAGCATCACTGCCAGCCATTT
>JAZOTV010000231.1:0-5852 GCA_045657815.1 Akkermansia sp. | reverse complement strand
TTCCATTTTCCTCATCCACGAAAATCGTACTTCCCTCAGGATACCTGCCCTCCAGTATCGCCATGCTGAGCGGGTCGAGGATATCGTGCTGGATGGCGCGTTTGAGCGGGCGGGCTCCATACACCGGGTCATAGCCGTGCTCGGCCACCAGGGCGGCGGCGGCATCGCTGAGCTGCATCCTGAGCCCGCGGTTTTCAAGGCGTTTGAGCACGCGGCGGAGCTGGATGCCGACAATCTGCTTGAGGTCCTCGCCCTGCAGGCGGTCGAAGATGATAATCTCGTCGATGCGGTTGAGGAATTCCGGGCGGAAGTGGCCGCGCAGGGCGTCCAGCGCGCGGGTGTTGCGGGTGGCGGCATCGGTTTCGTTCAGGATGAACTGACTGCCGATGTTGCTGGTCATGATGAGCACGGTGTTGGTGAAATCCACCGTGCGGCCCTGGCCATCGGTGATGCGGCCATCATCCAGCACCTGCAGCAGCACATTGAACACATCCGGGTGGGCCTTCTCAATCTCATCGAACAGCACCACGCTGTACGGCCTGCGGCGCACGGCCTCGGTGAGCTGGCCGCCTTCATCATAGCCCACATAGCCTGGAGGCGCACCGATGAGGCGGGAGACGCTGTGCTTCTCCATGTATTCGCTCATATCGATGCGTACCATGGCGGCCTCGTCATCGAAGAGGAACTCGGCCAGTGCCTTGGCCAGCTCGGTCTTGCCCACGCCGGTGGGGCCCAGGAAGATGAAGGAACCCAGCGGGCGGTTCTCGTCCTGCAGCCCGGCGCGGGAGCGGCGCACGGCATCAGCCACGGCCTTCACGGCCTCCTTCTGGCCGATGAGGCGCTGGCCCAGGCGTTCCTCCATGTGCAGGAGCTTTTCGCGCTCGCCCTCGGCCATGCGGGCAGCGGGAATGCCGGTCCAGGTGGAGACTACCTTGGCAATGTCTGCCTCGGTCACTTCCTCCTTGAGCAGGCCGGTGCCGCTCTTCTGCAGGGCAGCCAGGGCCTCGCGGGCTTCCTTGGCTGCGGCTTCGGCGGCGGGAATTTCGCCGTAGAGAATGGCAGAGGCGCGTCCCAGATCGCCCTTGCGCTGGGCCTGCTCGGCCTCGGTGCGCAGGGTGTCAATCTTCTTCTGGGCATCGCGGGCCTTCACCACCACATCCTTCTCGCTCTTCCACTGGGCCACCATGGCATCCACCTTCTCGCGGGTATCGGCCAGTTCGCGGGTAATCTTCTCCAGGCGTGCCTTGGAATCATCGTCTTTTTCCTTGGCCAGAGCCTGGCGCTCCATTTCCAGCTGCATGGCGCTGCGGTTCAGCTCATCAATCTCGCTGGGCATGGAGTCCAGCTCAATCTTCAGGCGGGCGGCGGCTTCGTCCACCAAATCAACGGCCTTGTCCGGCAGGAAGCGGTCGGGGATGTAGCGGTTGCTCAGGGTGGCGGCGGCCACCAGGGCGCCATCGGTGATATGCACGCCGTGGTGCACCTCGTAGCGCTCCTTGAGCCCGCGCAGAATCGCGATGGTGTCTTCCACGCTGGGCTCGGCCACATACACCGGCTGGAAGCGGCGCTCCAGCGCGGCATCCTTCTCGATATACTTGCGGTATTCATCCAGCGTAGTGGCACCGATGGTGCGCAGCTCGCCTCGGGCCAGGGCAGGCTTGAGCAGGTTTGCGGCATCCATGGAGCCCTCGCCACCGGCGCCGGCACCCACCAAGGTGTGCAGCTCATCGATGAACAGGATGATTTCGCCGTTGCTGGCGGTCACTTCCTTGATGAAGGCCTTGAGGCGCTCCTCGAACTCGCCGCGGTACTTGGCACCGGCCAGCATGGAGCCGATATTCAGACTCACCAGGCGCTTGCCCTTCATGCTTTCCGGCACATCGCCGTTCACGATGCGGCGGGCCAGCCCCTCAGCAATGGCTGTCTTGCCCACGCCGGGCTCACCGATGAGCACAGGGTTGTTCTTGGTGCGGCGGGAAAGAATCTGCAGCACGCGGCGAATCTCCGCATCGCGGCCGATGACCGGGTCTATCTTCCCCTGGCGCGCGCGGGCGGTCAGGTCGGTGCCGTATTTTTCCAGGGTCTGGTATTTCTGCTCAGGGTCCTGGTCGGTAATGCGCTGGTTGCCGCGCACATCTTTCAGGGCTTCCATGTATTTAGCCTTGCTCAGCCCGCAGTTCTCCAGAATGGGGGAGAGGGCGCTGTCTGCCTCGAAAATGCCCAGCACAAAGTGCTCCACGCTCAGAAAATCATCTCCCATGGCCTTGCGCTGCTGCTCGGCGGCGTTCAGCACGCGGTCCAGCTCCGGCCCGATGCCCGGGCTCTGTGCCACCCCGCCGCGCTGCCGCGGCTGGCGCTCCAGTTGCTGCTCCAGTTCGCGCTGCAGCCGGGTGGAATCCACCCCCGCGCGGGTCAGCACCGCGCTCAGCACGCCGCCTTCCTGCTGCACCAGCGCCAGCAGCAGTTCTGCCGGGTAAATCTGGGCGCGCCCGGCAGACTGCGCCGCCTTCTGCGAGGCCTGCAGGCCTTCCATGAATTTTGTAGTAAGATTATTATTCATCATGCAGGTTTGATGCTATGTGGTAGAACAATCGTTCAAAAATATTATGCGAAGTTGTAAAAATTATCTCAGATACCGCGGGCGGGGAGGAAAATCAATCGCTCCACAGCTGGATGAGCTCCTGGGGCAGGGTGGTCAGGAAGCGGGAAGGTGGTGAGAACTGGGCATCGTAGCTGCGGCCGTTGTAGCGGGGGAAGGAGAGGTAGAGCTGGTCCTGTGCGCGGGTGACGGCCACGTAGAACAGGCGGGTTTCCTCCTCGATATCGGCGGTGGAGCCGCTTTCAATCACGCGTTTGTGGGGGAATTGTCCCTCACCCAGGAAGATGATGAAGACAATCTTCCACTCCAGCCCCTTGGCCTGGTGAATGGTGGAGAGAGTGACGGTATCATCATCCGGCGTGGTGGGGGAATCCACCTCGCTGAGCAGGGCCACGCTGGCCAGGAATTCCTCCAGGTTCTCCTCGGTGCCCAGGTTGCGGGTAATCTGGGCCAGGTCTTCGGAGCGTTCGTCGAAATTATCGTAGGTGTGGGTGAAGTAGGGATTGAGGTAGGTGATGACCTGGCGCACGAGCTCGGCTGGCAGCAGGGAGTGCCCCTCCGGGTGCAGGGAATCCATGAGGGCGAGGAAACCGCTCCAGTGCGGGCGCACCGCCGGGGCCACCTTCACGGCAGGTTCGGCAAATACCTTGCTGTGCGGCTCCGTGAGAGCCACGGAATCCGGGTGGGCGGCGGCCCATTTCTCGTATGCTGCCAGCCACTGGGCCCAGATGCGGCCGGCTGTGGCATCGCCCACGCGGGGGAAGGTGCCGGCAATGCGGCGGAAGGCGATTTCGTCGCGCGGGTTGCAGAGCAGGCGCAGGAAGGCAATCACATCCTTCACATGGGCCTGCTCGAAGAAGCGCAGCCCGCTGGTGATGCGGAAGGGGATATGCGCGCGGGTCAGCTCCATCTGCACATCCATGCTGTGGAAGTGGGCGCGGTAGAGCACGGCGATATCCTTGCCGGGAATGCCCTCACCCATCAGGGTATCGATGCGGCGGGCAACCCAGGCGGCCTCGGTGCGGTTATCCGGGGCGGGAATGACCACGGGTTTGAACTGGCTGCCGTGGCGGGCGGCCTGCAGGTCCTTGGGAATCTGGTTTTCATTCTGCGCAATGGCGGCGTTGGAAAGCTCCAGAATGGGGGGCAGGCTGCGGTAGTTGGTGGTGATGCGGTAGATTTCGGCCTGCGGGTAGGTTTCGCGGAAGCGCAGGATGTGCTCCACATCGGCCCCGCGCCAGGAGTAGATGCTCTGGGCGTCATCGCCCACGGCCATGAGGCAGCTGCCGGGCCCGCCGGCCAGAAGCTGCACAATGCGATCCTGCGGGGTGTTGGTGTCCTGGTACTCATCCACCAGCACGTGGCGGAACCGGCTCTGCAGGTCGCCGCGAATGTCGGCATGCTCTTCCAGCAGGCGCAGCAGGTTGGTGAGCAGGTCATCAAAATCCATCACGTTGAGCGCTTTCTTGCGTGCGCGGTATTCGTTGTAGATTTTTTCGATGATGTCCTCGTGCTGCTCCAGGTAGGCATATTCATTGCTGAGCACGCGGTGCCAGTCCGTGGCGGTATTCACCGCCAGACTGTGCAGGGAGAGCAGCAGCTCCGGTTTCGGAAAGCGGTCGGCCTTGGTCATCTTGCCGGCAAACTGCTTCACCAGGCTCTTCATGAGGGCCTTCTGGTCATCGGAATCGAAGATGGTGAAGCCGGGCAGGTAACCCAGGCGCTCTGCATGCCGGCGCAGCAGGCGGTTGGCGATGGAGTGGAAAGTGCCGCTCCAGAGCTGGCCGGCATCTGCCCCGGTGAGCTGGGTGACGCGCTCCAGCATCTCGCGGGCGGCTTTGTTGGTGAAGGTGAGCAGCAGGATGCGCCAGGGAGCCACACCATGCTCCAGCAGCCAGGCCACGCGGTAGGTAAGGGTGCGGGTCTTGCCGCTGCCGGCACCGGCAATCACCAGAGATTGCATGGCGGTGGTGGTGACTGCGGCGTATTGTTCAGCGTTGAGCTCGGCGGCGTAATCGTGCATAGGGCAGAAATAGAAATCCGCCCCTCCAGGCCGGAGGGGCGGATGAATGAGAAGGGGGTATCAGGATTCGAAGTCGAGGTAGATTTCAGCGCGGCGGTTCTCACCGCGGATGTAGTCAATCTGCTCGGTGGTATCTTCCGTGGTGTAGAAGCGGCGGGGCTGGGTCTTGCCCATACCTTCGGTGGAAATCTGATTCTCATCCACGCCGAAGGAAACCAAGGCGGCCTTCACCGCCTCAGCGCGGCGGATGGAGAGCTGCAGGTTATACTTCTCGGAGCCCACATCGTCAGTGTGACCACTGATCTGGAGCACGCCCTTGCTGGCCTTCAGCAGCTCAGCCACAATCTGCAGCTGGCGCATGGAGCGCGGGGTGAGTTCAGACTCATTGAAACCGAAGAACAGAGCCAGGGAGTCGCCACCCTTGGGGTTCTTCACGATGGGGAAGTAGTGGCCGCCTTCATCAGAGGCAATGCTTTCGTAGCTGCTCAGCAGGGCATCCAGAGCCACGGCCTTGATGCGCCAGTCCTGGCTGTCGAGGCGGGTGAGCTCCATGCCCACGTTGGCCGGGCGGGTGGAGATGGGGGAAAGCACGTAAACGAGGTAACCCGCATTGTTTTCAGTGGTGAAGGTGTTGCGGATGGGGGCCTGCTCGCGGAGCTTGAACTCGCCTTCCTCGAAAATCATGCAGAGGCCTGCCACGGTGGCGTCAGATACCTCAGAGCCGGTAAGCATGGTGCGGGCCACGGCCATGTTGCCGCGGCGCACGGCTTCCACAAAGCCTTCTGCCACGGTGATGGAATCTGCGCCGGGTTCCAGCTTGGTCTTGTCTGCAGAGGAGAACTTGGCGGATTCGATGAAGGTTTTGCCGTCTTTCTGGGTGACAACATCGATGAGGAGGTCGCTGGTGCCGTTCTCGGAAACCAGGCGGTAGCGGGTGACTCGGTCGCCATTCGGGCGGCGGCTGTTGCCTACTTCCTCCACTGCCTTGATTTTGTTCTTGCTGCCCCAGGCGGCCAGCTGTTCGGCGGCTTCGGGGGTGATTTCGCCCTTCTCCAGCAGGTTCTTCAGGGCGGCGGCGGGGTCCTGGGCATCCAGTACAGCGGCAGCAGTCAGCGCAGACTTGTGCTCGGCGTTGCGGGGAGTCTCTCGCAGCTTCAGTTCCTCCGGCTGCGTGGCGGGAAGTCGGATCGTAGCCATGTCGTTCTGTGGGCCAAGGAGTTGGCACAATAA
>JAZOTV010000230.1:0-2403 GCA_045657815.1 Akkermansia sp. | reverse complement strand
CCGCTTGGCCTCCGACTTCCATGGGCATGGCCGGTATTGATGGCGTGCGCGCCCTGCTCTCCCGCAGCCTGCAGGAACGCATGGATATCTTCTTCCGTATGGTGGACAGACTCGCCTCCATCAAAAACCTGCGCCGCGATGCCTGGGTGAACGGCAAGGTGGAGCGTGTGGAGGACATCCAGGTGGGCTCCTACTCCATCACCCCCACGGTGATGGCTACCTACAATTACCTGAACGCCAGCATCTACTCCGATATCTCCGGCGGTGATTTCCGCGCCCTCATGCCCACCTTCAGCACCAACATGGGCAACGAAAACGAGAATATCGCCAATATCAATGACAATGATTTCAACTCCTACTGGCTCTCTGCCCGTAACCAGCAGGAGGGTGACTGGTTCTGCCTGGATTTCGGCCGCCCCATGCCGGTGAAGACGGTGAAGATGCTTCTGGCAGACCGTGTGCGGCCCAAGCATTACCCCGTGCGTGGCCAGATGGAATACTCCACCGATGGCCAGACCTGGACCCCCATCGGCGAGGAGAACAAGCGCGTATCCCTGCTGCTCGACCTGAGCCTGAAGCCCATCACCGCCCGCTACCTGCGCTATCGCGTGGTGGAACCCCAGCAGAAGCGTCGCCTGGCTATCTGCGAGTTCTCTGTGAACAAGTCCCTGCCTGTGCGCCTGAGCAACACCATTGCGGGTCTGAACAGCATCTCTGCCTACAACGATGAAACCCACATTGCCCTGGTGCGTATCATGGAAACCGCCAAGGCTGCCCCCGGCCAGAGCTTCGGTATCTCCCTGCCCACGCCGGTGACAGGTGTGGAGCTGAACGTGAACCTGGACAACAAGGACCTGCTCAAGTGGGGCGAAATCACCTTCACCCTGGTGGATGGCACCACTGAGAAGGCACACCTGGAGCCGTATTACGATGAGTTCATCGTGCAGAAGAAGTACATGCCCACCAAGCCTATCAAGGCCATCACCTTCACCAATGTGAGCAACGAGGAGCATGAGCTGCGCCTCAATACCTTCCAGCTCACCATTCCGAAGATTGATACGGCAGCCATGGTTTCCAGCCTCACAGACTGTGACTTCGCCACGGCCTACAACACGGGTGAATACGAGCTGGATACCGAACTGGCTGTGCCGGAAGGCTCCCGCACGCTCACCATCGTGGGCTCTGCCAGTTGCCAGGTGGAGAACGCCACCTATGCCGGCAGCAACGGCCTCATCCACACTTACCGCGTGCACAGGGGTGCTCCCAGTGTCCGTATTCAGGCCAAGCGCCAGTACGGCACCAAGGTGTACGAAGCTATCTTCCGCTGATAGCTGACCAACCCTGTTTTCCAGGCGGCAGAGGACGCGTAAGTCTCTCTGCCGCTTGTATTTTTTAGATTTTCTTCCAAATTTTTTGCATATTAGTCTTGCAATTTAGGTCGAGTTGTGGCATATATCTGCAAGTTTACACTTGACCATGCCTAAAGACACATCTATCAAGAAGATTCTCGTCATTGGCTCGGGCCCCATTGTTATCGGTCAGGGGTGTGAGTTTGACTACTCCGGAACTCAAGCCTGTAAGGCTTTGAAACAGGAAGGCTATGAAGTAGTGCTGGTTAACTCCAACCCGGCTACTATCATGACCGACCCCGAAACCGCTCCGCGTACTTACGTGGAACCGATTACGCCCGAATATGTGGAAAAAATCATTGCCCGCGAGCGCCCGGACGCCATGCTGCCCACCCTGGGTGGCCAGACGGCTCTGAACTGCGCCATGGCACCGCACAAGAACGGCACGCTGGAGAAATACGGCGTGCGCATGATTGGTGCTGATGCCGAGGCAATCGACCGCGGCGAGGACCGCCAGAGTTTCAAGGATGCCATGATGCGCATCGGTCTGGACCTGCCCGCCAGCGGTGTGGCCCACAACATGGCCGAGGCCTGGGATATCGCCAAGAATGTGGTAGGCAACTACCCGATGATTATCCGCCCTGCCTTCACGCTGGGTGGCACAGGTGGCGGCGTGGCCTACAACAAGACCGAGTTCGAGGAAATCGTTTCCCGCGGTCTGGATCTTTCCCCCGTGCACGAGGTGCTCATCGAAGAGAGCCTGCTGGGCTGGAAGGAAATTGAAATGGAAGTGATGCGCGACGTGGCAGACAACTGCATCGCCATCTGCTCCATCGAAAACCTTGACCCCATGGGTATCCACACGGGCGACTCCATCACCGTGGCTCCCGCCATGACGCTGACTGCCCGCGAATACGCCATCGTGCGTGAGGCTTCCTTCGCCATCATCCGCGAAATCGGCGTGAAGAGCGGCGGCAGTAACATTCAGTTCGCCGTGTGCCCCCGCACCGGCCGCCAGGTGGTTATCGAGATGAACCCGCGCGTGAGCCGCTCC
>JAZOTV010000229.1:0-8343 GCA_045657815.1 Akkermansia sp. | reverse complement strand
GTGTTCTGCCGGGGGGCATGAAGTAACATTTCGGCATCTGTTTCCAGCAGCTCGGTTTCCTCCGGCGGCGGAACCGGCAGCTCCAGTTCACAGCTTGTCTGCTCTGCTTCTGCCTCCGGGATGAAAGCGGTGTCTAAAAGCAGCGTGGGCGGTGAGCAGATGGCTTTTTTGGTGGTATCTGGGTGTTTAGATTGCTCTGCGGGGGCGGTATCGTGAGAATGGAGAAAGGGGGCTCCGGTCAGGGTGCTATAGTGTTCGTAGTAAATGGTTGCGGCGGAGATGCGAAATGCTGCTGCGGCCCCCGCAGTGAGGATGAGGAGGGTAAGCAGTGCACTTCTGGCCGCCGCTTTGCGCTGCTGGCGGAGCATTTGTCTTGCGGCGCTGTGGCAGATGTGAATCATGCTTTTTTCTCAACCCAGAAGAGGTGCGCATCTGCTGCGTCATAACACCAGAGGCTTGGTGGAATGTGCAGGTGGGGCTGGTGGATGATGTATACCCGGTTTTCTTTCCAGCCAGGCAGCCAGATGGCAAGCTCGGAAATGCGTCTGTCGATGGCTGCGAGCAATTCTGCTGATTCCGGATGAAATTTCTGTAATAAGCCATTCATGTCTTCATCATTAAGGCAAAATGGAGCCATATCCGGTGCCGCTGAAGGATGCAGGAATGCTGATGGATTTGGAACTGATTCAGCAGGAACGGCCCAGAAGGCCATTTCGTGGCTGCGTTCCTGCATGCGGCGGTGGCAGCTTTGCCAGGGCAGAGGCTCCAGCTGGATTTCTGCGCCGCAGGCAGCCGCGCTTTGTGCCAGCGTGCTCATGATGCGGCTTATTTTATCGTGCGGGGTGTATAAAAGGCGCACACAGAGTTTCTTTCCTGCTTCATTGCGCAGTATACCGTCGCTGCCGGGCAGGGTGTAACCCGCCAGCGCAAAATAGCGCCGCGCCTGTGTCGGGTTGTAGGTGTAAAAGGATGTATTCCGGGGTGTAATGCTACCGTAACCGCTGCTGAATGTCTTGAGCCTCTGGCCTTCGCCGTGCATCATGTCCTGCACGGCACGCTCCATATCCATGGCGTGCAACAGGCCCTTACGCAGGTTCAAATCCGGCAGGGTACGGGTGTTCAGCGCAATACCATAGGGGGGCAGGGGATACTCTGCATCGTATACCAGGGTAGGTAGGCCGGGATGCGCGTCGAGCTGCTCGTGCCAGGTGGCGATATTCCGTGTCTGAATCATATCCAGTTTCCCTTTATGGAAGAATTCCCACACCTGGGCCTCGCTGGTCAGGAAATGGTGCTCCAGGGTGTCCGGGTTGAAGCGGTTCTGACAAAGCGGAAGCGATTGCCCCCACCAGTTCTGCACTTTTTCCAAGCGGATGCACCGCCCCCGCTCTACATGGGTTACCTTATATGGTCCGGTGCCTGGGGGGATGCGCTGGGCGTATGTTTTGCGGAATTGTGCGCAGAATGAGGCATAAAAGCCTGGTTCTGCGGGATGCAGCCGGGCGCACAGCTGCACCGGGTCGGTCTGGTGGCGGCATTCGATGGCGAGAATATGCTCTCCATGGCACCGAACAGCATGTATGGTATGGGCCAGGTCCTCGAATTCCGCGCAGCCCTGTTCTGCCTGAAGCAATAACGCCAGCAGATAATCTGCCGCGCGTACGGGGCGGCCGTTGTTGTACCGGGCCAAGGGGTTCAGTCTGAAATACAGGCAGTTGCCATCGAAAGCCCAGGCTTCTGCCACCCCTGCGGTGGTTTCTCTGGTGAGCGGGTGGCGGGCAATGAGGGGTATGGTTGTAGCGGCCTGCAGGTTCTGCTGGAAAAATTGCACACTGCCGCCAAACTGCAGGAAATGCGCCGGAAAGGGCCCGGCATTCGGCATGCGCACGGTGCCGCCCTGCCTGGCTCTGGCGTGCCCGGCGGGGGGCTGTTGCTGCGGGTTCTGCCACTCCGGCTCTGCTGCCGGAGCGGGGGCGCAGCTGAGCCGTATGCGTGTGATTCTTCCCAGCCGTTCTTCAAAATCTGGCGGATAGTCAGCAGGCTGTGGGCACCAGGTGTCTGCGGCGGGGGCTGGGGTGGTGCTGCTGACGGCCCACCAGGCCGCCAGCAGCACGAGAAACAGAAGAATGAACAGAGCTTTTCTCATCAGTAGCTCACAGTGCAGCCTCCGTAGATGGAAAGCCCGGTGCCCAGGATGTTGCCGCTGGAGGAATCGGTTACATATTTCTGGTTGGTCAGGTTCTCCACGCGGGCATGCAGGCGGAGGTTCTCATTAACTTCAAACTGGGCATAGCCGCGCAGGGTATAGAAGGAATCCATGCGGGAGCCATCCCAGTCTCTGCGGCCCAGGGCGGCGGTCAGCCCCAGCCCCAGGGTGAGCCTTTCCACCGGTGAGGTATGCACATCTGCGCTCCACACCTGGCGGCAGCTGTTGGGAATGGAGGTGGCATCCTGCTGCTTGGGCTGGGTATAGGTATATGCCAGCTGGTAAGTGGTGTTCCATGCATCGCCGAAGCTGCCCCGGAGCGCCAGCTCCACCCCCTGGCTGGTCCAGTGGCCGGGCTTATTTACATAATAGTAGTTAACCCAGTCTGCTGAGTTTGTGCCGATGGCATCCTTTACCTGCTGCCAGAAGAACGTGAGCGATGCTGTATGCCTTTCTCCCAGGGATTGCTCCACGCCTATATCCGCGCTCCAGCTGGTTTCGCAATCCAGATCCGGATTACCGTGGTATATGGTCTTGTATTCATAGCCATCCCACATGTAGGCAGTGGTATAGGAATCCACGCTGCGTTCAAATGAACTCGGGCCGCGGTAGCCGTGCCCGAACGAGCCGGAGAGCCGGGTGCCGGTGGCATCGAAATTGTAGCTGCTGGCAGCTCTGGCCGTGGGCAATGCCTTGTAGATACTGCTGTAGTCCATGCGTACGGCCAGGGAGTTCGTCCATTGCTCCACCGGGCGGTAAATGTAATCCAGCGCCATGGAATACAGATTCTCCCTGGTGTTGCTGGTGGGCCAGTTGGAGCAGTCATACTGGCTGCGAGTCCAGCGGAAGGAGAAGTTGGTGGTCTGGTGCGGACACCAGCGCAGGGAATTCCGCCACTCAATCTGCACATTCCGCAAGTCGTAGTTGGTGCCATGGCCCAGCATGTTATCTGCGCCGTAGTAACCAGCCAGCAGACTGCTGGTGTAGTCCCGGGTTATCCTGCTCTCCACCTTTGCGGTCACCATGTTGGTGCGGAAGCGGTACGGTGTGGTGCTCCAGTCTGCACCGCCATAGGAAGCAAGGTCATACCAGGCGTCTTCCCGCCGGTAGGTTGTGGTGAAGGTGGTGGATTCGTTGATATCATAATCCAGCCGGAGGGCCTCTGCATAGCATTCGTAGCGGCCCGCCTTCGGGGCGGTGGGAATGGCGCCGTTGGCGGAGCGGATATCATTATCCGTGTGTTCATAGGTGGCCGAGACAAAGTAGTGCAGCTTGTCGCACTGCCCCTGAAGCCGCAGGTTGGCCGTGTAGGAATCATGGCTGCCGGCTTCCTGGAACAGCGTGGCACCGGGGGCGCCCTCGCCGCGTGGGGTTTCCAGGTATAGCACACCGGCCACGGCTCCACCGCCGTAGAGGGCTCCCTGAGTGCCGCGCAGCAGCTCTGCGGTGCCGATATCGAAAGTGTTGCTGCGTGCAATGAAATTGGGCGTCACGTTGCCATTGCCATTGCTGCCGGAAATCAGCATGCCATCCATCATGGGCAGCAGGTAGGTCTGGCGCGCCATGCCCCGCACCACAATATTGGAAACATTTCCCTGGCCTCCCAGCCCGCCGCCGGGCAGAACTGCTGCCCCGGGAACCGTGGTGAGTGCATCGGACATGGAGTAGATCCCCTCTGAGCGCAGCTCCTCCATATTCAATACGGTGACGGATACGCCTGTCTGCTCATAGGGCACAGCATTGCCGCCGTGGGCAGAGATGGTAATGGGGGCCAATTCGGTTACTGGCATTTCTGCAGCGCAGGTTGCTGCACTTAACCCTGCCAGCAAAAGGGCAGGTACAACGCGTGTGGAGCTCCCGCCGGGAGCTTTTTCTTTATTCTTCATTGGTATATGTGGCCGTTGAGCCGGCGGTGCATCGCCGCCGTGTGTCATGGCGATTCCCCATGGCTGGCATTCCGACTGAGTGCCGGGGGCTTATTCAGCACCCGGCCCAACACGGTTGCGGCACAGCGACGGATTCTCACCGTCTTTCCCATCTATTTCCTGCGGCATCCCGCCGCCTCCCGGAGAATCTACGCACAGTTTCTCCTGCGCGTTACGCCCGCCATTCTAACCGGATTCTTTACCCGGATTCAAGTTAAAAATGTGTCGGTATCATCTCCGGAGAGGGGGCTGATTCAGATTTGCTGACCCATTCAGCATCATAACGCAATAAATTCTGCATGGGCATCTTATTCCCTGTTGCTGTCGGATTCCCTGGCACCTGCAGCGCGGAGCTTATTCATCACCCGCTCGCAGAGCTCGTGGAACCTGGTGGAGCCGGGGGCCTCCTGGGCTTTTGCAACAATTTCCAGCGGCGTTTCCGTGATGCCGTCGAATTGGAGCAGCCTGTCCTGATATTCCTCCTCGCTTTCGCCGGGGCGGGGCGGTGCGGCATCATCCGGCACCAGGTTCGGGTCTGCCCCCGCCGCCAGCAGCATCTCCAGCCGCTTTTCAAGCAGCTGTCGCTCCTGTAGCTCCTCCATCATAGCCGGTGCCTTCTTTCCCTTCAGCGGGACAAGCAGGGATTGCAGCGCCGTCTGGCGGTAGGTGGTGTCATTCAGATTCACCAGTTTTTCCCTCAACACTCGTTCCACTAATTCCCCGGATTCCTCAAGGGCAAGCATGGTGCAGAAGTTTTCAACGCTGACAGTCTTGCCGTGGTCAATGGCCCACATCCATGGCCGCGGGTCGCGAGGCTGGCTGAGCATGAGCGCTATATCACAGGCAAAGCCGATGCTTCTTTTCGTGCCGTTGATATCTGCCCCGTGTGCCAGCAGAAACTCTGCTGTGCTGCGGCGTTCCTCCCAGGGAATTTCTGCATCGCCGAGGAAATGCCCGCTGAGAATGGGGGAAAGCGGCGTTTCCAGCTCCAGGGGGTGGTAGTATTGCTCCTCCTGCTGCGAGACTGCGTTCGGATCGGCACCATGCGCCACCAGAGCCTCCACCGCCCGCAGGTGCCCGCGCCCGGCCGCCAGGATAGTGGGGGTGATGCCGATGCGCTGGCACTGCTCCTCCATGTAGACCATGCGTTCATCCCTGGCGTGCCCGCAGCGGGCAAAGTGGTGAAGCTGCTCCCGGACATCCGCACACATGATGCGTATTTCGATGACATTGCTCAGCCCGTTGAATATATGAGTGGCAGAGTAAGTGTGCGCTGCAAGCAGCTCCAGGCTCTCGCAGAACGGAGCCTGGAGACCGGCATCGAATGCCGTGAGCGCGGCGCGCTCCTCCGCTGTCCAGTTCTCGTGGAATTCCGGAGCCTCCTTCCAGGTCCAGCTCCACAGCCATGCGTATCCACAGCCCAGAGCCAGCACCAGGGCCGCTATCAGCCCGCCAAGACTCATGCCGATTTTCCTGAATAAATGTTTGCGCTCGGGTAGTTGCACGCTCATGCTGAAAGTATAGCAAACCCTTCTTCCAGGACGCAAGTTAATTATTTAATATTCAGCACGCGTCCATACGTGTCCCAATGATTTGGCACACGTGGATTGACTACTGACTACTGACTATTGAAGATTTGAAAGTTAGCGGATTACGCCGATGGAATCACGAATGAATGCTTACTGCCGATGGTGAGGCTAGTGATACCCCACTACGATTTTCACACAGAACACTATGCCTTTATATCGTTTGGGGCTATTTTCCCATAATCTTTGGGACACATGTGGCACGCGTCTCCGCGTCTCGCTGGCGCTCTCTTGCTTCCGTCTTCGGCTTCGCCTACGCCGAGACAAGTCGCCGTTCCCTGCTAATCATTAATCACTAATCATTATTCATTATTCACTATTCACTATTCACTATTCACTATTCACTATTCACTATTCACTATTCACTATTCACTATTCACTATTCACTATTCACTATTCACTATTCACTATTCACTATTCAGCCGTCTCCGCGTCTCGCTGGCGCTCGCTTGCTTCCGTCTTCGGCTTCGCCTACGCCGAGACAAGTCGCCGTGCCAAGCTAATCATTAATTATTAATCACTAAAAAAGTGTTCCGGGAGAGGCCACACACTTGCCCCTCCCGGTCACTTCTCTCTCTATTGGTTTTGTCTTCTGTTTGTCTGCCTTCTGGGCCTATTCAGCCCAGGTCCAGGAAATCTTCTTCTCCACCGTGGGGGCGATGGCTGCTCCTACCGGGCAATTCTTCACTGCGGTTTCGAGTACAGTGCGTTCTGCCGGACTGCAGGAATGCGGCACGGTGATGTGGAAGTTCAGTGCTGAAATACCGCTTTTTCCTTCTTCATACCCGGCGTCGATGCTGATTCCAACTGTGTTGATACCCCTGCGGCTTCCCAGATAGTCAATCATGCTTGCCATGCAGCTTGCCACTGCGGCGGCCAGCAGTTGTGCGGGGGAGGGCTGCTCACCCCGGCCACCCAGCGCGCTGCCCATATCTGTGGTGAATACCGCATTGCCCTGAGGAAAACTGCTGCGGCAGCGCAGCGTGCCTTCTGTTACCGTTGTGGATGTATAATTGCTCATGACTCGCTTGTCCTTTCTATCTTGTTGCTTGGAACGTTTCTAAATTAGCATACCTGTCCTCGCTTGTCAATAGAAATATCTACCAAAATTGCAGGAAAATAAAAATTTTGCTGAATTTATGTCAGAACAGGGTGTTTGGGCAAATTCCGTCTTGACAATTAAGGAAAGCATAGTAAAATCTCGCCGCGCTGCGACGGTAACGCAGCCTGTAAGACTATGAAGGCAGACATCCATCCTAAGTACAATCCTGTTGTGTTCGTGGACATCACCACGGGCCGCCGCTTCATCACCCGTTCCACCGCCACTTCCGCCAAGAAGGAAGAAATCGACGGTGTTGAGCACTATGTGATCTCCTGCGGTATCACCTCCGATTCTCACCCCTTCTTCACCGGTAAGAACCAGTTCGTGGACACCGAGGGTCGTATCGACAAGTTCCAGAAGCGCTTCGGTGCTGTGCGTCGTGCCAAGAAGCCGACCCTGGGCTAAAGAACCTGGCCACACAATTTCCTTTCTATTGGTTTGGAGACCCTGGTGCTACGGCACCGGGGTTTTCTGTTTTCATTAGCCTGCTAAGGCTAATGAAAACAATCTCGCGGGCGCAGCCCGCGAAATTCTCTCCGCAACGCGGAAATTCTCTCAGCCCCCTCTACCCAGGGGGCTGATTAGTCTCCCTGAATCCCCTGCGCAGCTCCGCTGCGCACGAATTTAACACATTCAAATTCATTCGTTTCTGGCCTCTCTCTGTCCCCGGTCCGCTCCGTAGGTGCGGATATCGTCCCCGCCCATGGCGGGGATATCGTCCACCTGCGGTGGATATCGTCCGCGAAGCGGATTTCGTTCCCTGTTTTTCCTTGCCTTTGCTAGCTCCCCGCCCATTGGGAAAACAGCAATCCCTGCTACCCATACCCCCGCGCAGCCCCAGCTGCGCACGAATTTAATACATTCAAGATTCAAAATCCAAGATTCAAAATTTCTGCGTTTCCCAGAATCGCTGCGCATTTCTGACCCCACGCTGGTCCACATAGCGCGTGCGCAGCAGCGTGGCATCCCGGTGGCCTATTTCCAGCTGCAGCTCTGCAAAGCTGCGGAAGTGGCTCAGGTGATAACTCGCAAACGTATGTCTCAGCACATCCTGCGGCCAGCGCCGGGCAGGGGAGTCCCATCCCGCCGCGCGGCGTAATTCCCGCCAATGCTTCAGCCAGTTCGGCGGGCATATCCTTTCACCATCGGCAAGGTAGTGCTTTTGCAATATCCTTTGCAGCGGCCTGTGAATCGTCACCCTCCGCGCGCCACCCGTCTTGCTATGGCGGGGCAGGATGTAAATCGCCCGCTCCTGCAGATCCACCTGCTCCCAGCTAAGCCGCGCCACCTCATGCGGGCGGATACCGGCATACAGCATCAACCCCACCGCCGCTGCGCAACTGCCGCTATGGTACTCTTCTGCAGCCGTGGTAATCTGCTCAATCTCCTGCGGCGAGAGAATCGGCACCTGCTGCTCCACCACCCGTGGCGCCTCCACCCGCGCCACCGGATTCGCATCGCACCAGCCCCGCTTCACGGCGGTAGAAAACACCCCACTCAGAATCAGCCTCGCCTTCTGCCGCT
>JAZOTV010000228.1:0-5828 GCA_045657815.1 Akkermansia sp. | reverse complement strand
CATGGGGAAGAGCGGCTTTACCTTATAATACTTGCTGCCTTTGCTCTCGATTTCCACGCTGCCCTGCAGGCTCATGAGGGCGCGTGTGGGTACATCATCCGGCACATCGCAGGTGGTGCCCAGCTCCCAGAGCGATACCACACGCCGCCCGGCAGGAATGAGCCAACGCACGCAACGCAGCACTCCCTCCGGGTCCGGCTCGGCGGCCAGAATCCGGTTGCGGGCCTCCACTAAGTCCGCTGCATGCAGCAGGATGAGACTGGTGCAGGGGGCTCCATCGCGCCCGGCGCGACCGGATTCCTGCAGATAGGATTCGGGCGAGGACGGGGTGCTCCAGTGCACTACGGAGCGTACATCCGGCTTGTCAATACCCATGCCGAAGGCAATGGTGGCCACCAGCACGGTGATTTCGTTGCGCAGGAAAGCGTCCTGCAGCTGCTCGCGTTGGTCGGCGGGAAGCCCGGCGTGGTAATAGGCGGCGGGGTAGCCCAGGCGGGCGAGTTCACCAGCCAGCCACTCGCTTTCCTTGCGGGTGCGGCAGTAGATGATGGCGGGCAGGTTGGCGGCCTCTGCCAGGAAGGGAAGCAGGGCCGTCATGCGATCCTCCACCGGGTGGCAGATGCGGGTGATATTGCTGCGGTAAGGGGGCAGCACCACTCGGTTGGCTGCGGGTATGCCGAAGGCCCGGCCCAGGTCGCTCTGCACGCGCGGTGTGGCCGTGGCGGTGAGCGCCAGTGTGGCGTGCGGGCGCAGCTCCTGCTGCAGGGCGGGAAGCTTCAGGTAATCCGGGCGGAAGCTGTGCCCCCATTCGGATACACAGTGTGCTTCATCCACCACCATGAGGGCTATGCCTGCGGTGGCTAGAGTCTGGCGCAGCTCCCGGTTCTCCAGCGATTCCGGGGCCACGAAGAGGATGCGGAGTTGCCCGGTGGCGGCAGCCTGCAGCACGGAGGCTCGTTCCTCCGGCTCAAGGGTGGAGTCGAACCGTGCGGCGCTGATGCCCAGGACACGCAGGCTTTCGCACTGGTCGCGCATGAGTGCTATGAGGGGCGAAATCACCAGACTGGTTCCCCCCAGCAGTTCGGCTGCGGCCTGGTAGCACAGGCTCTTACCGTGACCAGTGGGCAATACGCCCAGCGCATTCTGCCCGGCCAGCACCAGCTGGATGAGCTGCCGCTGCCCGTCTCTCAGAGAGCCCTTGCGGAATAACTTTAATATGCGCGTTTCTGCCTCGGGGGTGAAATCCATGTGCTTATTCTACCACTCACCTGCAGGCCGGATAAAGGTAAAAATACGCCATTGCGGCTTCTGGTGGCGGCTCCTCCCTATCGAGGCACGGGACTTTAATCCCGCTAACTCACTCCCATGATAGAATCCCCACCGAAAGAAAAACCGCCTGAGGGAAACTCAGGCGGTTGAGGAATGAATCGGAGCTGCGGTGTGTTTATTTGCCCGGCAGCTGGCTGACGATGGATTGCTCCTTCTCGGCTTCCAGCACCTGGATGCGCTCGAGGGCGGCGTCGATGTTCTCGCAGATGTTTTCAGCGTGCAGCTCACTCATGAAGGGAGAGTCGCGGCGGATAACCTTCCACGGCTGCTTCTGAACACCGCAGAGCAGGAGGGTTACATCCCGACGCTGGCAGTAGGCCAGGAAGTCCTCAAGCGCATGCAGACCGGAGGCATCCAGCGCCGGTACCAGGCGCATACGCAGCAGCACGTAGTCCACATCGCGGCTCAGGTTGCGGAACACGCGGTCCTTGAACTGCTCCACGGCGCCGAAGAAGAACGGCCCCTGCACGTCGAAGATTTCCACGTTCTCGGGCACGTGGCGCAGGTAGCGGGAACGGCCGGGCTGTTCCTCGGGGTCCTCGCCTTCCACTTCGCGGGAGATGGATTCCACGTTGCTGATCTGGGCCATGCGGCCGATGAAGAGCAGGGCAGCCAGCACCACACCCACTTCCACGGCCACCACCAGGTCAATCAGCACGGTGAGGATGAAGGTGAGGCAGAGCACCACGGCGTCCTGGCGCGGACCTTTCAGCAGGTGGATGAAGGTGGAGACTTCGGCCATGTTCCAGCAGACGATGAGCAGAATGCCTGCCAGTGCCGACAGCGGGACCATGGCGGCATACTGCCCGGCCAGCATGAGGATGAGCAGCAGGGTAATGGCATGGATGATACCGGAAACGGGGGTCTTGGCACCGGCGCGGATATTGGTAGCAGTGCGGGCGATGGCTCCCGTGGCGGGAATACCGCCGAAGAGGGCTGAGGCTATGTTGCCCACACCCTGGCCGATAAGCTCGGTGTTCGGGTGGTGGCGGGAGCCGGTCATACCGTCGGCCACGCTGGCGCTCAGCAGGGATTCAATGGCTGCCAGCAGCGCAATCACGAAGGCCGGCTGCACCAGCTGCGGCAGTCTGGCCCAGTCCACATCAGGCAGGCTGGGCATGGGCAGCCCCTGCGGAAGCTCTCCGAAACGGGAGCCGATGGTTTCCACCGGCAGGTCGAAAATCTGGCAGATGAGGGTGCTCACCAGCATGCCCACCAGCATGAAGGGGGCTTTGGGGCACAGGCGCTTGGTAATCAGGATAACTGCTACTGTGAGGAGGGAAAGCCCCAGTGCCCAGTAGTTCACGGTGTGGATGTGGGCAAAGTAGCACTGCCACTTGGCGATGAATTCTGCGGGGACTGCGGTGCTGATCTGAAGCCCCATCAGATCCTTGATCTGGGTGCAGAAGATGGTGACCGCGATACCGCTGGTGAAGCCTGTGGTCACGGGGTAGGGGATGAACTTAATCAGCGACCCCATGCGGCAGACACCGAAAATGACGAGGAAGAGACCGGCCAGTAGCGTGCAGAATATCAGCCCCGGGAAGCCGAAACTGCCTACCACGCCGGAAATCAGCACCACGAAGGCACCCGTGGGACCGCCAATCTGGTACTTGCTGCCACCCAGCAGAGAAATAAGGAAACCTGCCACCACGGCGGTGATAAGACCGGTGGACGGAGTAATGGAGCTGCTGCCGCATGCTATGGCAAAGGCCATGGCGAGGGGAAGGGCTACTACGCCTACGGTTAAGCCGGCACCCAGGTCGGAGAAAAATGTCTTGCGATTATATTCTTTAAGCGAGCTTACAATACTTGGAGCATGCATGGCTGGCGCCTTTTATACGCCCGCCGCTCCGTCTTGTAAAGTCAAAACAGTTATTTTTCCGCGTGGATGCTGCAAAAAACGCCGCCCGGCATGGCTTGCCGGACGGCGGAACTTGCGTTTACGTTATGCGTACAAATCTTATCTGGCTCCAGCTGCGCGCAGTACCTGCGCGGCCTGCCGATTGCCTTCGTCGATGGCTTTGTCCAGAGCGGTCTCGCCTTCGCTGTCGCTCGCGTTCACATCGGCTCCGGCGGAGATGAGCAGCTGCAGCACGGGAACGGAACCTTCATCGGCTGCTCTCATGAGCGGGGTCTCGCCTTCGTTATCGATGACATTGACTTCGGCGCCTGCATCCAGCAGAAGTTTCACAGTGGCTGCGTTGCGGCTGTCTGCTGCATACATCAGCGGGGTTTCGCCGTCCTCGTCTGCATCGTTCACAGTGGCTCCTGCTGCCAGTAGAAGTTTTACCACGGCGGCGTTGCCGTCATCTGCGGCCATCATCAGTGCGGTTTCGCCGTCATTGTCCTTGGTGTTCACCTGGGCTCCTGCGGCCAGCAGGCGCTGCACCTCGGCTATCTGACCACGGTCGGCTGCTCTCATCAGCGCGGTTTTGCCTTCGCGGTCTGCCCAGTTCACATCCTGCGCGGCGGCCTGACCCAGCATACCCAGGGTGCTGCCGGTGACGATGATGCCCAGTACAATATTCTTCAGTGTTGTCGTATTCATGGTCGGTATTCCTTTCTATCTTTGATTTCTGAGCAAAGATTACTCCTTTTTCTGCCTTCTTACAATAAAAAAATGTGCCTTCGATGCGATTTTCCTGCTTTTTTAGTAGAAATTATGTGTTATTTGGTGTTGAATGGGTAGGAAATCCTGTAAAAATGGGGTAGATTTGACAAAAAGAGCGTCCCCGGCACCGAAAAAAAGGTGACGGGGACGAAAATCAGGCCGACAAGCGCCGACGCTTTACCAGCACTGCAGGTCATCTGCAATGTCGGGCATCTTGTCCTTGGTGAAGACGGGGTCCACAATGCCCTGCTTCTTCTGGGAGCGGTAGTCTTCCAGCAGGCGGAAGGCATACTTACCGAGCAGCACGATGGCAATGAGGTTGCAGATGGTCATGAGACCCATGAAGAGGTCTGCCAGGTTCCACACTGTGCTCAGGCTGGCAACGGAGCCGAAAAGCACCATGGCAGCCACGATGATGCGGTAGAGGGTGAGCACCCAGGGCTTCCCGGAAAGGTACTGCACGTTGGCTTCGCCATAGTAGTAGTTACCCAGCACGCTGCTGTAGGCGAAGAAGAAGATGGCAATGGCCACAGCGATATTGCCCCAGGGGCCGATTTGCTGGCAGAGGGCAGCCTGGGTCAGCTTGATGCCGTTGGCATCGCTGCCGGAGGGGGTGCCGGCTATCAGAATGATGAAGGCCGTGCAGGAGCAGATGATGAGCGTATCGCTGAACACGCTGATGGCCTGTACCTTGCCCTGCTTCACCGGGTGGGAGACATCGGCCGTGGCGGCCACGTTCGGGGCGGAGCCCATGCCGGCTTCATTGCTGTACAGGCCGCGGCGGATACCCTGCTGAATGGCAGCACCCAGGCCACCTGCCAGCCCCTGTTCCCAGCCAAAGGCGTGGGAGATGATGAGGGCGAAAACATTCGGGATTTCTGTGATGTTCATGGCAATGACCACAAGCGCCAGGATAATGTACCCCAGTGCCATGAAAGGAACAATGATGCTGCTTACGCGCGCGATGCTCTGAATGCCACCGAAAATAATGGCGAGAGTGAGCACGGTGAGCACGGTTCCCATGTAGGAGGGCGGAATGGAGAAAGCTTCCTCAAAGGCCTGGCAGATGGTGTTGCTCTGCACGGAGTTGAAGGCGAACCCGAAGGTGAAGATGAGCAACACGGAGAAAATGGCACCCATCCACGGTTTTTTGAGGCCGATGCTCATGTAGTAGGCCGGGCCACCGATGAAAGAACTCTTGCCCTTGATCTTGTACAGCTGAGCCAGAGTAGATTCCACAAAGGCGCTGCTGGCTCCCAGGAAGGCGATGAGCCACATCCAGAACACGGCACCGGGACCACCCAGGGTGATGGCTACGGCCACACCGGCCAGATTACCTGTGCCCACACGGCTGGCGATGGAAATGGCAAATGCCTGGAAGGAGGAAATGCGCTCCACCCCTTCTTCTCGTTCCTCATGAGTGCAATTGCGGAACATGATGGGAAGGTCGCGCAGCATGGTCACCTGCACAAACCTGCAACGAATGGTGAACCAGATGGCGCAGCAAATCAGCATGGCCACCAGAACATAGGTCCACAGAATGCCGTTGGCCCAGTCGATAAATTGTGTTAACAAATCCATGATAGAAGATGAGTAAGTCCGGGAAACTATACCAGCTTCTTTTGAGAAATCAAGCTAATAATGTTATAATCGCCTGATATCTGACTGTTTGCACATGTGTCCCAAAGATTGCTGCGACAAATTGGAGTTCGTCGGGCAGCTGGCTCGCGTCAGCGAGCGGAATTTAAAAGCCCGTGAAACGGGCGACATAACAATAGCGAGCAATCGTGTGTTTTGTCATACTAAAACGCGAGATTTTGAAGGTTACAGGTCCCCTCACACCTGAATCATAAATTCAGGTGGTTTTCTATCAAGGGGGTGATTT
>JAZOTV010000227.1:0-18749 GCA_045657815.1 Akkermansia sp. | reverse complement strand
GCCTTGATGATATCGCGGTATTCAAAATACTCCTTCGTGAGATTGCCGTTTTCTCCGATGGGTGAGCCGTAGTCATAGCTGGTGAGGTCAGGCTCGAACTTGGAGCCGTCGCCATTCGTATTGGCACCGGCAGTGAGGCCGAAATTCGTGCCGCCATGCAGCACAAAGATATTGAAGGAGACGCCATCCCGCATATACCAGCGTACCGAGTTCAGCGTGTTGCGGCTGGGGGTCCAGTTACCCTCGCCCCAGTGGCGCAGCCAGCCGGGATAGGTTTCACTGGAGAATACCGGCACGCCAGGGGCCACGCGCAGCGCCGTCTGCATCTGCCAGGCGTTGTCCGCCGGGTCAAGGCCCACTGCCACACCGCGCGGCACAAAGCGGAGGTGGTGGTCAGCGCTGCCCTCAGAGAGGTAGAATGGTCCAGCCCCCTTCTCTTCCCAGAACTTCTTGAGCCATTCGATATAGGCCATCTCATCATGCTCGCTCTTGTAGCTTCCATACTCATTCTCGAGCTGCACCATGAGAATGGGGCCGCCATTGCGGCTCAACCGGGGAATGGCAATCTCAGCCATTTTTTCCAGATACCGAGTCTGGGCCTCCATGAACTGCTGGTTACCCGTATAACGCAGCGGGGTCACATCGTCCTTAATCAGATAAGCAGGCAAACCACCCAGATCCCACTCACCGCAAACGTAAGGTCCGGGGCGAAAAAGAACCCACATTCCCTCCTGGCGGCAGAGGTCAATGAACGCCGCAATATCATTTCGCCCGGAAAAATCCCAGCTGCCGTCCTCCTGTTCCAACGCATTCCAGAACACATAGAAAGCGATTGTGTTCAACCCCATGGCTTTGGCCGCACGAATGCGGTGCTGCCAATGCTCTCGCGGCACACGCTGCGGGTGAATCTCGCCGGAGCGAATCTGGAAAGGCTTACCATCCAGCAGGAACTCCCGTCCCCCTTCTCCACCGAAAGAAAGCACAGCCGGAATTCCCTCCTGCGGTTTCTGCAGATTCTGCATCGCCTCTACCCCGGCCTCAGCCCCCAGAGCAAGCATGGTCATCATGCTGAACAATACGCGTTTCATATACCATGCTCTACCACATTTACCGGTGAAATACCAGTAAAAAAGCTGAGTCCGGCTGGAATGACACTCGAAGGTGCTGATTTCGGCATGAGAAACGCTGAAAACTTTATGTGCAGGATGTGTCAATACATCCAGATACCGGCAACCTTTGTTGCATTTATATTTTTTCCAGCATCAATGGAGATTTGCCACGTAGTCCCAGGTTGAACTTCGGGCCACATGTGATTCCACTACCGTTCCCCCTGGTCAGGATTGAATCGGGGCAAAGCAAACCCGCCTTTCCTGAGAGGAAAGACGGGTTTTGTAAAAGGGAGATATTCCCGATGGATCAGGGCTTCACCACGGAAGCAAGCACCACAGTACCATTGAAGGGGGTGCTCACGTTGGCGGGCAGCTCTACCTGGGAGAGACGGAAGGATTCCTTCATACCCACGGAGGAGATATCGGCCTTGATGCAGCAGGGAATGTCCTTCACAGCGCACTTCACGGGCATCTCGTGCACAATCTGGTGCACAACGCCACCCATGGCAGCACCGGCGGGGGTGCCCACAAGCTTCACCTGCACGCGGGTCTTCACCACGGTGTCGGGGGTCACGGCGCAGAAGTCAACGTGGTTGGTGTTGTCGGTCAGCCAGTTGCGCTGAACGTCCTTCACCAGAGTCAGGATGGTCTGACCGTCGAGCTCCAGGTTCACCAGGATGGAGTCGGTATCCACGGAAGAGAACAGAGCGCGCACGTCAGCGGCCTTGATCTGAATGTTGATGTTCTCAGCCACAGCGGAGCCGTACACCACGCCGGGGAGGTAACCCTGAGCGCGGAGGGCGTTGAGCTTACCAGTACCGATGGCCTCACGCTTGGTGGCCTTGAGAGAATATGTCGTCATAGTTCTGATTCTTTCTATGTATTGAAATTGCGTTTTGTTTGGAGTTCTTCCGACGTCGGTGCGCGTTCGTCACCCGCCGGGTGTTCTCACCCAACCAGCGAAGAAGGGTGGACGCACAGAATACTCTTTAATCAGGAAAAGTCAAGTAAAATTTGTTTCCGGAGTGCAGTTTTACCTTGAAAAAACAGCTTATTACGCCTAATATGGCCGTATGAAGCAGCTCCAACTGATACTCACGCTCAGCCTGGTGGCAGGCGGCAGCTCGTGCCAGCAGTTTTCACAAAAGGTAGTGGAACCTATTCCTGCACCAGCCAGAGAAACGCTAATCAGGCCGCTTTCTCCGGAGGAAAAGGTGTACTATACCTTGCCTGCGCCGGAACAGTATTAACCCAGCACCGGAAAGTGACATGAAATACCCACTACTCATTGCAGCACTGGCAGCGCTGCTGATTTCCGCCTGCCAGTCATTTCCCCCGGTCTCTCCTTCCGTACCGGTTCTGGAGGTTCACCATTAAAACAACCAGCTTCAGAGCAATTCACCAAGCACCTCAATGCAGCGGGCGTTTTCCTGCGCATTGCCGATGGTGATGCGGATGTACTGAGTGAGGCCATAGGCCGCCATGGGGCGCATGATGACCCCCTTAGCCAGCGCCTTGCGGAACACCTCCACCCCGTTGCCCACGTTCACGAGAATGAAATTTGTGTGACTGGGTACATACTCCAGCCCTTTCTGCTCAAAGAACTGCATGTAGGCCCGCCGGCCTTCGTTCACCATCTGCACAGAGCGGGCAATATGCGCTTTATCATCCAGAGCCGCCAGAGCACCGGCCTGCGCAAACAGATTCACATTGAAGGGGGAACGGGCCTTATTGAGCAAATCTGCGATTTCCGGGGTAGTGATGGCATAGCCGCAGCGGGCCCCGGCAAGGCCGTATGCCTTGGAGAAAGTGCGGAGCACTGCCACATTCCGCCCGGCCTTCACAAAGCTGATGCTGTCTGTCGGTTCACCGGCGAACTCAATGTAGGCCTCATCAACGGCCACCACCACATGCTCCGGCACGCGGGAAATGAACGCCTCCAGCTCAACCTGCGTGACCATGGTACCGACAGGATTGGTAGGGTTCGTGATGAAAACCAGGCGGGTACGCGGCGTGATAGCGGCCAGCATGGCCTCCAGGTCATGAGTCCATTTATCGCGATTGGGTACAGAAATATAGGTGGCTCCGAGTAGTTTTGCCACGATGGGATAGAGGGTAAAGGCATAATCCGCCGCAATCACCTCTGAGCCGGGCCTCAGGAATGCATGGCCCAGCAGTTCAATCAGTTCACTGCTGCCATTGGCCACCACAGTGTTGGCAAACTGCACCCCGTGCTCCGCCGCCAGCCGGGAACGCAGCGCAAAGGTAGCTCCATCCGGGTAAATATGAGAACCGGCCGCGGCCTGCTGCATGGCCTGCACCGCCAGTGGCGAAGGGCCCATGGAGTTCTCATTGGAGGCCAGCTTCACAATCTCCTCCGGGCGCAGCCCCAGCTCGCGGGCGGTTTCCTCAATAGGCTTGCCGGGCTGGTATGCTACCAGTTCACAGACATTCTGATTAGCGTAGGAAAGGATACTCATAACGGTTACCCGCTATTATACCCCTGCCCCTGCGCGGAGCAAGCATTCTTTCCGGCATATCAATCAAAGAGGTTCGGATAAGAGCGCAGGGCCAGCTCCTTGGAAAGCGCGCGAATGGTGCGAGAATCCTCTGCCTGCAGCGCCAGCTGCGCCATCTGGCGGCATTCCTCATAGTTGAGATGCCGAATGGCAAAGCGAATGAGAGGCAACAGGTTGGAGCCGACAGAGAGCTCCGTGGCACCAAGCCCCACCAGCAGCGGAACCAGCGTGATATCCCCCCCCATTTCACCACAGATTGCAGTGGGAATTCCCGCCTGAATGGTCTGATGAATCAGACGCACCACACCCGGGTGCGTAGAACGGAACATACCGGCCACGCGATAATTCACGCGGTCCACGGCAATGGTGTACTGGGTCAGGTCATTCGTGCCGATGGAGAAGAAATCAACGTAACGAGCCAGCACATCCGCCATCACCGCGGCGCTGGGCACCTCAATCATGATACCCACGCGCATGTTCTCATCGAAGGCCTCGCCGCGCGCCCTGAGCTCTGCACGGCAGTCATCCAGAATATCATGTACTTCCTTCACCTCGGTAAGGCCGGAAACCATGGGGAACATGACGCCCACCTTACCATGAGCAGAAGCACGCAGAATAGCCCGCAGCTGCTCTTTGAACACGGCAGGGCGGCTCAGTGAAACGCGGATACCGCGCCAGCCGAGGAATGGATTTTCCTCCTTCTCCTCCAGCACTTCAAAGGGGAGCTTATCGCCGCCGGAATCCAGAGTGCGGAAAATAACCTCCTGCGGCGAACACTCCTCCACCAGGCGGCGGTAGTGCAGGTACTGCGTCTCCTCATCCGGCAGACCATCACCGCCAAGCAGGAAAAATTCGGTACGGTACAGGCCCACGCCCTCAGCCCCGTTGCGCTTGATGGAGCCATACTCATGCACGAACTCCAGATTGCAGGCCACGCGGATGTGGCGCCCGTCGCGGGTTTCGGCCGGCAGGTCGCGCATCTCCAGCAGCGCCTGATAAGCCTTTTCCTTTTCGGCTCTCAGCTTCTCGTAATATGCACGCGTGGCCGGGGTCGGGTTGAGAATCAACACTCCGTTGTAGCCATCCAGAATAGCCGGCATTCCCACCCGGGCCTCGCGCACCAGATTCGGCACACCTACCACCGCAGGCAGACCAAGAGAACGCGCCAGAATAGCCGTGTGCGAAATAGCGGAGCCCATCTCCGTAACAAAGCCTAGCACGTTCTGCGAATCCAGGTCTGCGGTGTCACTGGGGGCCAGATCATACGCTGCCAGCAGGCAGGGTTCCTCACTCACCGGGCGGTTGCGGCGGGTTCTTGCCCCGCCTTTATCCAGATTCTTCAGCACGCGTTGCAGCACATCTGCAATATCTGCCACACGGCTGCGCAGGTAGGCATCGTCCACCTGGCGCATGGCCTCCATGAAATTCTGCACCACTGCATAATACACAGAATCAATATTCTGCAGGCGTTTGGGCATTTCCTTGCGCAGTCTGGAAATAATCATGCGGTCGCGCAGGAAGAGCAGATGCGCATCAAAGATAGCGGCCTCATTAGCGCCACTCAATTCCTCCACCCGGGTCTTAAGCACCTTGATTTCCAACTCCGTGCGCTCAAGGGCCGTATCAAAGCGCTGCCACTCGGCTTCAATCTCGGTGGGCAGAATCGTGCGGATAATAGGAGCAGAGCACCCGCGGGCTTCCACCCGGAGCCGGCCCATGGCAATGCCGGAAGAAACAGGTTGCCCCTGAAAACGGAGTTCCGTACAATTGTTCATGTATGCTCGGTGCAGGTGGTGACTCTACAAAAAGCAACGGCGAGGGACTTATTCCTCGCCGAACTTGCTATTAATCAGCTCCTCCAGAGCCGCCATGGCATCGGCTTCATCGGGGCCGTCGGCGGTTACGGCAATCTCTGCCCCCCACCCTACGGCAAGCATCATCAGCCCCATGATACTCTTGCCATCAACGGCTTCGTCATCCTTTTCCACCGAAACATCGGCCTGAAAGCGACTGGCCACGCGCACAAACTGTGCGGCGGGACGAGCATGAATGCCAAGCTTATTCTGAATGGTGAGCTTCTTTGTAATCATGGTAGGTAAGGTCAGGAAATTGTTCGTTGTCCATTATAGCGAGAATACCACAGAAAGCGAGCTTTTTTTGAAGAAAAGCGACTAATTTCCACGCCGGAGCAAGGCAGCATAAGCGCCGTCTGCCAGCTCCCGGTGGGGCAGTGCCAGATAATCCTCGACAAAAGAAAACTCCTTATGCCTTGCCAGGAAAGCATCTACCACGGCGCGGTCTTCTTCGGCATCAATGGAACAGGTGCTGTATACCAGGCGTCCCCCCGGGCGGACCGCTGCACAGGCCTGCTCCAGAATGGAGAGCTGAAGCTCCGCGAGTCGCGTCATTTCCTCTGCAGAGAGCCGCCAGCGGGCATCCACGCGACGCTGCAGCACCCCGCTATTCGAGCATGGCACATCCAGCAGCACGGCATCGAAGCCACCAGCCCATTCTGCGGGGCAAGGCTGGGTCCAGTCATGCTGCGCCACCTGCACCGCTTTTCCGCCGGCGCGCAGCAGGTTTTCACGCAAGGGCTTCAAGCGGAACTCCTCCACATCTGTGGCAAGAAGCTGCAGATCGCCTCCTGTGGCAGCCAGCATAGCAGCAGATTTGCCACCAGGGGCTGCGCAGGCATCGAGCACTCGTTCGCCCGGCTGCGGCGCGAGCAATTGCACGCAATAGCGGGTAGACGGATCAGTCACATATACCTGCCCTGCCCGCAACGCCTCCAGCGGCAGCGGGCCATTCAGACGATACCACAAAGGAAGGTGCGGCAACGGCTCCCAGGAATCCGGTATTTCAGCCGGCGGGTTCACAGGATTCAGGCGGGCATACACCGGGGGAGTCAGCGTGTTCCATTCCAGCATGGCGCGAGTATCAGCCTCACCGAATTCCTTCAGCCAGCGTTTCACCAGCCAGGAGGGGGTGGAATACTGCACGGGAAGCGGCAGGCTGCTGCGTTCAGACTCGAACCCGGCGCGGCGGCGAGCGGCATTGCGCAGCATGCCATTAATCACCCCGCGCACGCGCTGCGGTGCCAGGCTCACCGTTTCACTCACAGCGGCATGCTCCGGCTGGTGCAGAATGAACAACTGGCAGAGCCCCAGCAGCACAAGCCAGCGCATTTTTTCCTCCAGCTTACCGGGGCGCAGCTCCTTGCGGATGTGGTCCAGCCAGCTCATATTCCGGAGCGTTTCATACACAATAGCCTGAAGCAGGGCGCGATCCGATGGCGCAAGCTGGTGCTCGGCAGCGGCGCGGGCAATGAGCGTTTCAGCAAAAATGCCACCCTGGGCCCAGCGCAGCAGCGACTTCCAGGCCAGAGAACGGACAGATGGAGTGTTATTCTTCATGCAATCAATCCATAATAAGTGCTTCGTGCAGGGGGAGATGCCCGTTCCAGGCCAGAATGGAGCCACGCAGCGGATCCGCAGCCCCCGGAGTAAACTCTACCACACCACCTGCGGCTTCAAGGATCACACGGGCTGCGGCAAAATCCCATAAACAGATGCGTCCCTCCACGTATGCATCAAACCGCCCGGCGGCAATGTAGCAGAGCGTGAGAGCCGCTGAACCCAGAATACGGATTTTGCGCACCTGGCGGGAAATATGAGCAAAGCGGCGAATGCCGGTCTCTCCGGAGCCATCATGTGTACCATGGCCGATAAACACCACTGCATCCGCCATGCGGGAACGGGCAGATACGGCAATGGGGCGTCCGTTCAGCGCAGGCACCTGCCCGGCAATGGCCGAGAAACATTCCTGCTGCATGGGGTCATAAACGCAGCCCAGCACCAGCTCTCCCTTACAGCGAAGCGCGATACTTACACAAAAGATCGGGATACCATAAAAATAATTCACGGTGCCGTCTATCGGGTCCACAATCCAGCAGAAATCTGACTCGCCCAGGCCGGCGTTACCTTCCTCACCCAGAATACAACTTTCAGGGAACGCAGCGAGTAATCGCTCCGTAATGAGCAGCTGGGTATCCTTATCCAGCCGCAGCTTGATATCATGCTGCAGCGCCTCATCCACCTGCTTGATGCTGTAAAAATGCTCGCGCAGAAAGGCGCCTGCCAGCCTGGCAGCTTCCTCAGCCACGCGGAGATACGCTGTATAATCCATCGGCATGCGCTTTATTTTTTCTGCTCGGCCTGCTGCTGTTTCTGAGCGCGCAGCTCCTGGCGGGCTTTGTCAAAAATCTCACGGGCCAGATTCATGGCTGCGCGGGAAAGAAGAGGGCGCATCTCGCGGGCGGTAGCATGCGGAGAGTCTGGCTCATCATAGCCCATCCACACAAAGGTGCACACACTCTGCGACCGGAATACCATAGACCACTGCCCCCCGCCCTCCGGCAGCGTTTCATTCATCGTGACCGGTTCACCTTCTGTAACACGGAAAGGCGGCAGCACAGCCACGGTACGGGCGCTCTCGCGGCGGATGTATTCCGGAGATTTTTCCGGTTCGTAATGGTAAATCAGCTGGCTATTGCTATTCCAGACATCGTTCACCATGCTGAGGCGGTAGGCTCGGCCCTCGTTCTGGATACTGAACAGCAGGCGAGCAAGATCCAGACGGCGCAACCGGAACAGTCCATTGTAGAGATAGAGTTCCTGCTCACGAGCAGGCAGAACAAGGGGAAGTTTCAACGATTCATAGAATGAACGCACTACATCATAGCCCAGCTGGCGGCCAGTCACTTCTGCGCTGCGGGCCACAATGTGCATATCCTCACCACCCGGCAGGCAGGCACAGCAGAACACAAGAGGGGCAGATGTGCGCCCGGGCCGGGTCTGCTCCTGCCAGCGGTCGCGCCCATCCACTGCGCTGCGGCCACCCACCAGTGCCAATATCTTGCCACGGTGGTTCCGGCGGGCATCCACCACCAGCACGCAGCACTGCAACAAGCCGGACATGTCATTATTGGCACCGCGCACCTTCATACCCTCCGGGCGGCGCAGCCTGGCAAAAGATTTGCGGGTAGCTTCTGCATTCTCCGGGCTCATGCCGGCAAGCCAGGACTCAGGGTATACACCAGGTTTTTCTACCGCTGAGAGCGCCTGTTCCACCGCCTGCTCCACATACTGCTGCAGCGGCAGGTTCAGACTGGAAACCACCGCGATTCCACCGGAATGCTCCGGCACCTCGGCTCCCAGTTCCTCCAGCTCGCGGCGGGTCCACATCACCGCGTATGAACTGGCTGTATCCACCGTTGCGGCGCCGCGCTTCAGCACAATGGCGGCCGCGGTGGCATCATTGCATACGTCCTGAGTAATCATGCCGCAGGCCAGCATGCGCTGCAGCGTCTCAGCCTTCACCTTGAGGGCGCTCTCCATGCTGCGCACCGGATTAAAAAGAGAAGGAGCCCGAACCAGCCCGGCCAGCGTGGCGCATTCAACCAGGTCAAGCTCCCTTACCGCCTTGCCGAAATAATGCCGGGCCGCGGCGCGAATACCATAGCAGTTCTGCCCGTAGTAGATGCGGCTCAGATACTGCTCCAGAATGGTGAGTTTGTCGAAGCGGTGTTCGATGCGCAGTGCAAGCATCGTCTCCAGCAGCTTGCGGTCCAGCGATTTTCCGGAAAGTTCAAACACGTTCCGCGTGAGCTGCATGGTGATGGTGGAAGCCCCCTGCTCATAACGCATGGAAATCAGGTTGCGAATCAGCGAACGCAGTACCGATGTGAGCACCACACCATCATGCTCGAAAAAGCTCTCATCCTCACGCGCCACAAATGCGTTAATCAGGTTCTGCGGAAGCTCCTCCCGGGAAACAAAGGAATCGCCATCATCTGCCAGAGAGGCCACCTGCCGGTTCGCGGAATCGAACAGGATGCTTGAATTCATGCCGGAGCTGACGCGGGACAAATCATACTGAAATGCCCGGTAGGCGTACGTGCCCAGCACAGCAAGCGCAGCCACCATGACCACCCCGCAGGCTATGCAGAGACATATCAGTTTCTTATGGCCGATGGAAAGCAGACGCAGCCAGCTTTTCCGACGATTGGGTGTGGATACGAAGGACATGAAATATAGGCCGGCTCAGAATTACGCAGCAGGTTTCTGCTCATCCATGAGGAACTGTACATTGGCAGGCGGGGTCCAGTGCGGGAACTCAGTCCTGAGAGTCTGCTCATACTGAGAGGCTTCCCCTACCTTGCCGCATTTCTTCAGAGCGCAGGTAATCTTGTACAGGGCCAGCGGCTTGAGTTCCTTATCGCTCACCACATTGGCCGTGCGGCCGTAATACTTGGCAGCTTCGCTGTATTCGCGGTCAATGTAGTAGGCATCGCCCAGCGAAATGAAGAGGGTGGATTTGATGGGGCCGTCAATGCCCATGGCAATGGCCTCCTCACAAGCCTTGCGCGCATCTGCACCACGCCCCAGGCCAATCAGCAGCTGCGCGTAGTCGCGCATGCCTTCAGCCAGGCGATACGGCTGCTTCTCCATGGAGATATAATGCTCCGCAGCCTCCAGACCACGGGCATAGAGACGCAGTTCCAGGCGGGCACGGGCCAGCGTTTTCCACACAATCGGCTCCACCTTGGGGCGTTCCTGCTCACTGCCATCTGCCGCTGTGTACTTCTCCCTCGGTTCGCGGGGAAGCGCATCGGAAAGATACTTGTTGGCCGACAAATAATCATGGGATTGGAAGCGGGTCCAGCCACACCAGCGAAGAATGGCCGGCGGCAAGGCATTATAAGAAGCCTGGTTGCTGCGCTCCAGAACTTCCAGTGATTTCTTGAGGTTCTCAGCATCCTTCATCTTGAAGAAACACTGCACCAGGCGGATATCCACCAGGGATGCGTACTGCTCCGGGTAGATGGTGCGGGCCTCCTGGAAATGAGACACAGCAGCAGCGGGATCTTTCTCAGCCAGCACGCCGGCCACGTTATAATGCGCCTCGGCCAGAGCACCGGGCTTAGTGGGTGTGCCCTGCTTGGTAAGTTCCTCGCACTGAGTAATGAATCCTTTATAATAATAGACCATCTTATCGGCATCCTTGCCAGCGCACAGCTTGGCCGCGCGCTGCCAGCAGACCGCCACGGAATCAGAATCCGGATAGTCCCGGATAACCCGGTCAAAATCGGCCAGAGCATCCCCCAGTTTACCCTGCTTGCCAAGGAAAGTACCGCGCAGGGTGAGGGCATCCGGCATGCGGTGGTCCGCCGGGAATGATTCTATATACTGGCTCAGCGTAGGCAAGGGGTCATAAGCATCTCCCTGCGCGGCGGTCCAGGCCTTCTTGTACATGGCATCGGGGCGCACGGCTTCCGGCAGATTCTCAAAATTGAGCGCATCGAACTGGCGGGCAGAAGCAGCCGTATCCGTCATCATCAGGCGGTCGGCATACATCAGACGCACCAGATCCACACATGCCAGCGAGGCTGTAGCAGAACCGGGAGCTGCGTAGGTGCTTATATATTTCTCTGCCTGCTGGAAGAAATTAGCCCCGCGAATCTGCTGCACGCAAATCATGCGGCGGTAACCGGCATCTGCCGCCAGCGGGGTACCCGGCTGGGCGCGTTCTGCCATCTCAAACCAGACGGCGGCCGCCTCATACTGCTTGATTTCCATGGCAGACTGCCCCACGATGATGGCGCGGCGGGATTCCTTGGCGGGATCATCCAGGCTGCGGGTCTGTGAGGAAGCACGGCGCACAACCTCGGCATATTTACCAACTTTGTAGAGGGAGAGGATATTCTCCATCTGCGCCTCACCGGCATATTTCTCCATGCCCTTCATGCGCGAAAGCTTACCATACAGCTGCTGCGATTCATCATTCTTGCCCAGCCGGGATGCCAGGCGCGCAGCCTGCAGCGTGGCAGAGCCCCGCACGCGTTCATCCAGCGTGGTCATTTTCAGGATATCACAGAAGAGAGCATAGGCCTCGGCATCCTTGCCGTCCTCTGTCTTCATCTGCGCCATGGAAAGAAGTGAGGTCTGCAGAATCAGAGGGTCAATTCCCTGCATGACCTGCAGGGTGCGGAACGTAGATTCTGCGTCCTTGCGCTTGCCGGACTGCAACTGCGCACGGCCCAGGCGGTACAAAGCATCATTCCGCAGCTCGGCGCGCTGGGTTTCGCGCACCGTAATGTGGTAGAAACCGATGGCTTTCTGCCACATCTGGCGTTCTGTGGCCTGGTTTGCAAGCTTGTAGGCAGCTGCGGCCGCGTATTCGCCCTTGCGCTGGTTAGCCAGCACACCCAGCGTGTTGTTGGAAGCAGCGGCATCTCCGGCCTCAGCCAGGCAGATAGCCTGAAGATAAAGAGCTTTTTCCGCATTGGCAGATTTAGGGAAACGCTCCGTAAAGCGGGCAAACAAATCTGCAGCACGCTTCATGGCCTGGGTTCTGGCCACCGGTTCCGTTGTGTTCCGGGCCTGGGCGTACAGTTGCTCTGCAATGGCATAGCCATCTGCCTCTGCATTCGCAACAAGCGGTGCTTCCGCCTGCTCCGGCTGCTGTGCAAAAGCCGGCACCAGAGAGAACCCTAGTGCCAGCATGGAGGAAAATCGTGTATTCATCATGGGGAAATCAGTTATTTGAGGGTTAGAACCGCAGCCCCGGGCGGTCTTACTTCTTCGCCTCGGGCATCTGCTTGGAGAAGGAAACATTCCACACACCCGCCTGTGAGCAGGTCGAAATCACATCTGCCATGCGCTGCCAGCTCATCTGGGCATCGCCACGGATGCGTACCGGCTGGTTCGGATTCACAGCCACCATGCGCTTCAGCATCTCATTGAGTTTCTCGCGGGTAAACACCTCGCGGTCAATGGTGATTACCAAATCGCCGTCCTCCTCGCGGGCGTTAATGATGATTTCATCAATGGCGCGAGATGTTTCCTCAGTGGACTTGGGAGCCGTGGGCACCTTCACCTTCAGATCCTGCTCATTCAGGATGAACTTCTGAGTCACCACAAAGAAGATGAGCAGAAGGAACACCACATCCAGCATGGGAGCCAGCTGAAAACCAATGGGTTCCGGCACCTTGGTATTAAACTTCATATCAGCTCAGCCAAATTAGATTCCGACCGTGTATTAAAACTCCTCTTCCTCCAGCACTTCCTTGGCAGTGCCGCGCTGGTAGGTGCTGGAAAGACGGCGTTCGCGATCCATCTGCACTGCAATGACGGAGAGAATGTGGGTCACGGCCACCTCCATATCAGCAATGCGCTTCTGAATGCGGCTGCGGAAAAACACATAAGCGGCGGTAGCAGGAATAGCCAGCACAAGGCCACCTGCCGTTGTAATCATGGCTTCTGCGATACCATGGGCCATCTGCATCTGCTTCACGCCCTCAAAGTTACCGGCTGCCATCTCCATGAAGGTCTTCATCATGCCCACCACGGTTCCCAGCAGACCAATCATGGGTGCAATGGCACCAATATCTGACAACCAGTTAATCTGGCGAGTCAGGATATTGGTCTGGCGCGCACCCTCGGCGGCTGCCACTTCGCGCACCTCATCGATATTGGCGCGGGGATTACGCTGCAGGAACATCACGATAACATGCATGGTGAGGGCAAAGCTGGAACCATCGCGCTCGCACATGCTCATCAGACCGGCATAATCCTTGCGGCGGATGCAGGATTCAACAGACATCACCATGCGGGTGGGCAGCACCGCAGCGGCACGTGTGGTCCAAAGACACACAAACATGACCATGAATGCAATAACAGAAAGGAAAAGCAGCGGCCACATGAGGGGGCCACCCTTCTCAAAAAGTTCCATAAGGCCCCAACCCATAGACTTGAGGGGATCTGCTGTCGATATAATTGCTGGCATGTTCACGCGCGCATTATACGCAAATCGGAATCCGATTTCAAGCGAGATAGCTGTCTGCATTGCTTTTTTCCTGAGGAAAGCAGGAAATAAAGGTTGCAAATGCTCAGCTCGGGTATAAAATAGTCTTATGCAGGACACATCCCTTTACAGAGCATGGGCGGAGGTGGACACCGCCGCCATGCGTCATAATTTATCCGTGGTGCAGAAGGTGCTGCCCAGCCACAAACAGATGGCCATTGTAAAGGCCGAAGCCTATGGCCACGGCATTGAGGGCGTAGTAAAGGCGCTGGATGACTGCGATCTGGAATTCTTCGGTGTAGCCACCCCGGCGGAAGCCGCCCGTGTTCAGGCCACCGGCTGCAGGACATGCCCGTTTATTCTGGGCCCCTGTTTCCCGGCAGAGCGAGAAATGATTGTGCAGAATGGTTGGCGGGTTGCGCTCTCCAGTCTGGAGGAAGCAGAGCACTACAACTCCCTGGGACAGCTGTATAATAAGAAAGCTCACCTGCATATCAACGTGGATACCGGCATGGGCCGCGCCGGGCTGCTGCCGCACACCCTGGCAGAAATGGGTGCACGACTGGCCGATTTCGAATATCTGGATATCGAGGGCGTATACTCCCACCTTTCCGCAGCGGCAGAGGATATCTCCTTCACTCACAGCCAGATTCGCAGCTATGAAAACGCTGTCAAGGAACTGAGCACTTACCTGGACATTCCCTACCGCCACCTTTGCAGCAGCTCGGCGGTGTTCAACTACAAAGCCCCCAGCACCAACATGGTGCGACTGGGACGCATTCTGTACGGCTACTCACCTATGCCCTCGCCGCACAACCGGGAACTGCGAAACACCCTCACCCTGTACAGCCGCGTAACGCTGCTGCGCACCCTGCCCAGCGACCACGGCGTATCATATAATCACACCTACATCACCAACGGCCCCACGCGCGTGGCCACCATTGGCCTCGGCTTTGGCGATGGCTACCTGCACTATCTTTCCAACACAGGAGCCCGCGTATACCTCAACGGGGAATACTGCCCGGTGCTCGGCAGAATCACCATGGATCAGATTATGGTGGACGTAACCCACATGCCCCGTGTTCAGCCGGGCGATGTAGCAGAAATCATGGGGCCCAATGTCCCCTGGAGCGAGCTGACCTCCCGAGCCCGCACTATTCCCAGCAACATTATCACCAGCATTTCCGGCCGGGTGCCGCGCGTTTATAAAAGCTGAGCCCCCCACTCTGCGGTGCAGTAAGTAAACACCAGCTCCACTCTCCATTATAGCAGAAAAGGCACGCAGGTCAGACCTGCGTACCTTTTCTATGTATAATAGTTTTTCCTGGGGTATTCCTTACAGAGCAGCCTTGATGATGGCGGCGAAGGAATCAGCCTTCAGAGCGGCACCACCCACAAGGGCGCCGTCGATATCGGGCTGGCCCATGAGCTCGGCAGCGTTGTCCGGCTTCACAGAACCACCGTACTGCAGGCGCACAGCCTCTGCAGCGGCAGCACCGAAGGCCTCAGCAACCACGCCACGGATAAAGGCATGAGCAGCCTGAGCATCAGCAGAAGAAGCGGTCACACCGGTACCGATGGCCCACACGGGTTCGTAAGCAATCACGAGGCCGGCAACCTCCTCGGCGGTCAGGCCCTCAAGGCCTTCCACAACCTGGCTCTTAAGCACGGACTCAAGCTCACCACCCTGGCGCTGCTCCAGCGTCTCACCGATGCAGTAAATCGGGCAGATACCGGCGGCAAGAGCCTTCTTGATCTTCTTGTTGATGTAAGCGTTGGTCTCGCCGTGGTACTGGCGGCGCTCGCTGTGGCCGAGAACCACATACTTGCAGCCCAGCTCGTTAAGCATATCGGTGGAAATTTCGCCGGTGAAAGCACCGTTGTCGCGGTCGCTCACGTCCTGAGCGCCCACACCGATGCAGGTGCAGCCATTGAGCGTCTCCATAACAGCGGGAATCGTCACAAACGGAGGAACGATCACCTTGTCAACAGCCTTGCACTCGCAAGTAAGTTCATCCTTAAGGGCGGCGAGGAACTCCTTGGCTTCCTTCGGGCCCTTGTTCATCTTCCAGTTAGCGGCAATGATGGGGGTACGGGACATAATCGTATAAATGTCTTGTTATGACCCGCACAGACTACCCCGAAACAGGCATCAAGTCAAGTCAAAAATACGTTTCAGCCACACGCCGGTTTCCTTTTCCGGAAACTGCCACAATTTTACAGATTATTATACGCATTCAGGGGTAGACTTCGCGCATTCTCTGGTGTATTATAGCGGCGTGAGCTCCCAATGGACAGTCAAGGAAATCGAGGAATGTGAATCCACATTTAACGAAGCGCGTAAGCAACCCGCGTGGACTATCGTCTCCGCGCGCAACCAGACTCGCGGGCGAGGACGCTTCAACCGCACCTGGTTCGGCAGCAAAGGCGGGCTGTGGGCTACCTATAATCTGCCGTTGGATCCCGCATTGAACCGCCACTGGGGCGTACTCCCGCTGGTAGCAGGAGCTGCGCTCATTGAAACGCTCAAGGATTTCAACATCCAGGGGCTGAGGCTCCGCTGGCCGAACGATGTGCTCGTAGGCCGGGCCAAACTGGCAGGCATTCTGGTAGAGCGCCCCTCTGCCACCATGGCCTCCATCGGCATCGGGCTGAACATGTTCAACGATATCAACAAACTGGAGGGTCAGACCTCCGACCCGGTCACCCGCCTGTGCGACATTCTGCCCGCCTGCCCCTCTGTGGAGAAATTCCGCACCATGCTGGGAGATGCGCTGGCTGAGCTCTTTGATTATTTTGTCGAAAGCGGACTGGAAGGAGTTCTTCCTGCGCTGAATGACGCCTGGGGCCAGCCGCGGCCAGTGGTCGCCATTACAGATACAGAGCGCTATACCGGCTACTTCTGCGGCGTGGATTATGACGGCTCCCCGATTCTGCGCAAGGCAGACGGCACCCGCTTCACCGTGCCCGGTATCACCGTGAACCGCATGAAAGAGCTCATCTGAACCACTGGCAGACTTTTCAGCCGCGGGCCGTGAACTCAACCACGCAGCATACGGCACCCTCCACCGCCAGCACAACATAGGCGGTGCCGGGGCCGTAAGCAATGGAGGGCGAAATGATACAACCGGGCATGACCGCTTTCCTGTATTCCACCCTCAGCCCGCCTGCTTCAAAATCCTCCGGCAGCAGCTCCAGCGCCATGCGGATATACTGTGCATTGTTCACATGGTTGTTGTAGTCTATGTCATTCCGCTGAACCCGGATAGGCTCCAGCGGGCTCAACGGAGCATCCGGTAGTGTAATCTTGCGGGGGCCATAGCTCATATCCAGGCGCGGCGGGAACTGCAGCGCCGCCTGCACCTCCCGCGGAATACGGCTCAGGCGGCCGGTCTCAAGGTTCGCATAGGCGGCAATAACCCAGGACTTGTAGCATGCGTTACCCTCAGCATCATAAATAACCGTGTTCCGGTAGCCCAATGCCCCCTGAACATCATAAACAAAGGAGGCGCAGGTAAGTTTCTCCATCAGCGAAGGCACGCGCAGCACCTCAAGCTGCCGGAAATTGACAACCGGAGTCACCTGATTCTTCTGCAGCCATTCGCAGAAAGCCGTATCCGCCATAAAGGAAATGACCGAACAATCCTGCATCCACTGCAAGGCCGAAAAGAGCTTCATTTTTCCATGCTTGTCAGTCTGGCTGGATGATACAATACTCGAGATAGCAACCTTATCCACTTTAACAACTAGTAATGAATGATTAAGTAAAACACAGAAAGGCGACTTCGGCTTCGTTACAGAGCCTTGCCGCCAGACACCTTGATGACCTGCCCGGTCAGCATGCCTGCCTGTTTGCTCGCCAGGAACAGAATCGTCTCTGCTATATCCTCCGGCAGAATCAACCGCCCCATAGGAATCAGGGGGATACATGCCTTCTCCAGCTCATCATCAATCCAGCCCGTCTGGGTGGGGCCCGGCGCCACACAGTTCACAGTGATGCCGTATTTCGCCACCTCCTGGGCAATACTGCGGGTAAGTGCCTCCACGGCGGCCTTGCTGGCGCCATAGGAAATCTGACCAGGAAAGGTCTGAGCCGCATCGGTGGAAAGATTAATGATGCGGCCGCCCTCACCATGGTGATTCACCAGCTCGCGGGTCATCAGAATACTGCCGCGCACATTGACGGCAAAGGTTTCATCTATCACCGCCGGAGTCACCTGCGAAATGGTATCAATCCCCTCCAGGTCGCAATCCGCTGCGTTATTCACCAGTATATCCACCCTGCCGAAATGCGCCAGCACGGTAGAGTATATATCTCTGACTGCAGACTCATCTGCAATATCGCGCTCCAGAATAAGATAATCAGCCCCCATTTCCCTGAGCCGGGTTTCCACAGCACCGGCATTTCCTGCATTGGCGGCCAGATAGCGGTCCGGGCCATTCTGCCCAGTTTTTTCCGCAGCATACGCCCGGGGCAGCCGCTTGTAGACCAGCACCACTCTTGCTCCCTCGCGGGCAAAGGCGCAGGCCGTAGCGGCCCCGATTCCCTGCGGGTTATTTGCGCCTGTAATAATAGCCACCTTATCCGTTATTCCGTAATCCACCATGAGATAAGTTTTCCTGGAATGAATTTCCCCGCTATCATAGCGCATGAAAGATAATTCGTCAACCCGCAGAAACGCATCTGTTCCGGGCAAAATCATCTTGCCACAGGCGGGGGAATTATGTTAAAAATAATGCCACATGGAAAAAACACTTTTTCAGAAGATAGCAGACAAGGAAATCCCCGCCAGCATTGTGTACGAGGATGAGCTCTGCGTAGCTTTCCGCGACATTGCGCCGGCGGCTCCGGTGCACGTGCTGCTGATTCCGCGCAAGCCGATTCCGAGCATAGCCGATGCCACGGCTGAGGATGCCGCACTGCTGGCTCACCTGATGCTGAAGGTGGGCGATATTGCCCGCGCAGAGGGCATTGCCGAGGGCGGTTTCCGCACCGTACTGAACACCGGCGAAGACGGCGGCCAGACGGTACCCCACCTGCATATCCACATCATCGGCGGGCGTTCGCTGCAGTGGCCTCCCGGTTAGTCTGATATTGCAGCATCTGCATGCCTACGCGCCTCAATACCAGCGTGCGCCGTTTCGAGTGGGTGGATTCGCACACTCTCGAAGTCGAGTTGCCGGATACCCGGCTCCGGCTGAGTTTTCTGGAGCAAGGGCTGGTGAGGTGTCGCTATGTGACCCAGGCGGTCTTTGA
>JAZOTV010000226.1:0-8891 GCA_045657815.1 Akkermansia sp. | reverse complement strand
AGGGTGGGCTCCTTCCTTACCGCAGGAGGTGGCGGGGTGGGCCTTGGGGTGGGAACCGGGGATTCCGGCTGTGGTGTAAGGGGCTGGATTTGCTGTATGGGCGGTGCAGCCGGGGTAGGCAGGGTGCTGTGATGCGCCTCTGCAAATTCGCGGGCCCGGCGCTCCTGTTCCATAATCATGATATTAAGCTTGTGTACCAGCTCTTCGGACATAGCCTCCAGCGCCTGGCGCTGCGGCTCAGTGCTTACATGGTCATCTTGCTTCATATCCAATAGTGTGTAAAACGGGGTCAGTCTGCCTGGGGGGCCTGGCCGGCTGCGGAGGGCGCAGCATTCTGCGAGTGCATGGCATTCAGTACCGCGCTCACAAGCCTCGGGCGGTCGCTGCGCGCGGCTGCGGCCAGCTGCAGGAAATCAGCCAGGTGGAAATTGCCGTGGGTGCGTAAGAATTCCCGGTCCTTCTCATCACCGTACATGACATCTGCTGCCAGCGTGCCGTGAATTTTGGCCTCTGCCTTGCGTATGATTCGGGGAAGATAGGCAATTTCCTGAAATTCCTCGTTTTCATCGGGCAGGTCAGCTGCGGTGATGGGGCGTGCATTGCCGGAAATGCCGCGCTGGGCATTGCGGAAGAAATGCCGGCGTACGGCAGCAATCATCAGGGCTGTGCTGGGGCTCGGAGCTCCCTTTTCTGCATATTCGCGCACATAGCCGTACATTTCAGCGGGCTGGTACCCGATGGTGCTGAGGAAGTCCTGCTCCTCGGGCAGGAAAAATCGGTCGGCCGGGGTCTGCGGATTCAGCAGATAGCGCTCAGTGCCCTCTCTGAAAAGTGCCATGAATCGATCATTCCATTCCATATCGCAATTGATTATAGAGAGGGACAGAGCACATGGCAAGCGTAAATCACGCCTGCTATTCATATAACAGCAAAAGAACGGCAGATATATCTTATTTTGTCCGCCAGAGCAGGTGGATAAGCCCGTAAACCAGACCGCCGGCGGCTGCGCTGGTAAGCATGCACCCCAGGAGCAGTTCTGAGCCGAGCAGCCAGAGATTAATCTGCCCGAGGATATCAAGCACGGCGCTGAATCCCTGCGGTGCCGCTTCTGCTGCCATGCGGATGAGGTTCATGTCTACCCCGCTGCTCAGGCTGAGGCTGCCCAGCATCGCCGCACCCACCCACCACTGAAGCGGCCAGAGTATAACCTGGTAGCCAGGAATGGAAATCCAGCAGCTTATCACGCTGATGGGTACGTTGCCGCGTGTTACCACGCTGCTGAGAACGGCAAGGATCGTTTGCATGGGAACGGGAGCCAGCGCCCAGGCTACGCCCCAGGCCGCACCTGTGGCCACGCCCCGCTGCTCCCACAACCAGAGCTCCGGGGCGAATAGCCTTTCCGGCAGCAGCGCAGCCCAGACGCGGCTTCTGCTGCGTTTGTTCCGCAGGTAGGTATCTACCTTGGTGACCAGTTGGTTATAACTGAATTTCATCCCAGATACAGCGTTTCCACAAGCTCCACGGTGCGGCGGGTGGCGCCGGAATGCACATGCAGGGCATTGTAGGCGCGCTGGGTGCGTGCCTGAATGGCTTCGCCACCTGCCAGGGCCTGGCGGATTTCTTCTGCCAGGCTGCCGCTTTCGCAGCAGACGATACCGTCTTCTGCTTTCAGCAGGTTGACCAGGTCTGCAAAGTTGGTCATATCCGGGCCTGTGATGACCGGCTTACCGGCTGCAATGGCCTCCACCGGGTTCTGGCCTCCTTTTGCCAGGAAACTCTTGCCGATGACTACTACATCTGCCAGGGCGGTCCAGTCTCGCAATTCGCCGGTGGTGTCTGCCACATAGCACGTATTGGCGGGAAGTTCTGCGGGAATCTCGCCTGCTGTGCGAAGCAGGGGGGTGAATCCGGCCTGCTGCAGGTCTGCGCATACTTGTGCGCGGCGTTCTGCGTGGCGGGGCACGATAAGCGGGTATGCCCCGGCCTCGCGGATAGCGGTGGCAATGAGCGCTTCTTCCCCGGCGTGCGTGCTGGCAGCCAGAACCACCGGTTTTCCGCCGCGCAGAGTGTCAAGAAGGCTGCGGAAGTCCTCGCGGCATTCCTTCGGTGCGTCCCCCATCACATCAAATTTAATGCTGCCGGGGGCGGTGATGATATCCGGGTTGACGCCGATGCGGGCAAAGCGGCCTTTGTCATTGTCATTCTGGGCGCCCAGGGCGGTAAGGCGTTCAAAGAGCAGGCGGGTGATGCCTCGCACCTTGGCATAGCGCCCCTCGCTGCGGGGAGAAAGGCGCGCATTCACCATGACCATGGGAATATGGCGGCGGTGGCAGGCCTCTGCGAAGTTCGGCCACAGTTCGGCCTCAATCAATACCACGGCCTTGGGCTTGAAGCGGTCCAGACACCGGCCGGAAAGCCCCGGCACATCCAGAGGGGAGTACAGCGGGCGTACATTCGGAAGGGCGGCATCGCGCGCTACCTGGTGACCTGTGGCGGTGCTGGTGGCCAGGATGACGGGTTCGCTGTGGGTTTTGCACCACTCGCGGATGAATTTGAGGGCAATGAAGGTCTCACCCACGCTGACGGCGTGTACATAGAGCCCTCCCTGCGGCTCTTGGGATGCAGGTTTGCGGTAGATGCCGAAACGCTCGGAGAGACCGGTGCCGAATCCGCCGCGTTTCTTCATCTTGATGAGGTACCCCGGTATGGAGATAAGCAGAAATACCGGCAGCAGGAGATTGTATATCAGCAGAAAGATAAAACGTTTCATATGCTTTCAACCTGGTAGAAAAGAATAACATTCTTGCCGTAGTTGCGGGTGTCGACAAGTTTCCAGCCCGGGAATTCCCGGCTGTGCGAATCGCCCACGCCGTAGCCCTCTTGCGCTTCGGCAATGAAGTAGCCGCCTTCGGCAAGCAATTCATGCAGGCGGTCAGTCATTAATTCGGCTATCATATCGCGGTCGCCGATGGCTTTGGCATAGGGCGGGTCGGCAAAGATATAATCGTAGCGCCCGGTGTCGCGCTTCACAAATTGCAGGCAGTCGCTCTGTACCACGTTTCCGCCTTGCAGCCGGGAGCGCTCCAGATTCTGCCGGGCCATGGCGCAGGACGGGCGCGCGGCATCGACCATGCGTGCGCTGGCGGCACCCCGGCTCAGGGCTTCGATGCCTACGGAGCCGGAGCCGCAGAATAAGTCAAGAATACGGGCACCCTGGATGGTGGGGCCCAGTATGTTGAACAGGGCTTCGCGCACGCGGTCCTGGGTGGGGCGTACTTCTCCCTGCGGAACTCGGATAGGAAGTCCCTTGGCTGCTCCGGCAATGATTCTCATGGGTATCAGATAAAAGAAAGGGAGCCTGTAACTTTTTGTCTTCAGGCTCCCTGTATTGTGGAAAATGGTGGTGGATTACTTCTGGCCGGGGCGGGTGGCGTTAGCTCTGGCCGTAGTAATGGGGAAGATGATGGTGTAGCCGTGGTTGGCTATGACCGTTCCGCTGATGGAGGAGCGCTCTACCAGACTGTAATACAGGAAGATTGCCTTGCCGTCAGTTGTCTTGGTCAGGCGGAGCATTTCGCTGAGATGGGAGAGGGAATCTCTCTTTTCCAGCTTCCATGTATTGCCCGTCTGGGGACCATAGTCAAAATTCTCATCAGCCGTGAAAGCCTCACCGGTGAGGGTGCCGTTGTTGGAAATCCATGTGTTCTTATTGCCGTCGTAGCGCAGGGAACCGATGGTGAGGGGCATGCTGCCGCCATTGGAAAGCCGGGTGGCGGAGATAACGCTGTAGGTGTTGTTCCCCTCTGCCTTCAGGCCCACGCGTACATCTGCCAGGCGTGCCATCTGGGTCTTTTTCCATGCGGCTACGTATTTTTCGTATTCTGCCTTATCCGGCCACAAATCCTCTGTGTATTCCATCAGACGTTCGACGGAACTCTTGGCGTTGATGGCTTCCTGTTTTTCTTTCGGCAGCTTGGCAAAGCGCTCGATGGCGGCGCGGTGAAGTTCCACGAAAGAGGCATCACGTACAGGGCGGATGACGGAGCCTGCAATGGTGCTGCCGTTGCTGGGAAGATAGCCGGCAATAGCTTCGGGGGCGGCTTCAGCATATCCCGCGCTGCAAATGACGATGGGCGCTGCCAGTAGTGCAAGAATGGAATGAGACTGGTTCATAACTGATGTGTCCTACTCTAGCATCGTTTTTTTTGCTTGGCAAGCATGAAATTCGGTGCTATTGTCATGCACGCATGTGTCTGTTCCGCTATTTTCTGCCATTGATTGTCTGCATGGTTGCGTGCACGCTGGGCTCCTGCCAGGTGGTGACTCCTGCGGACCGCATCGGGCAGAATCCTGTCATATTCCGCACACTGAGCCCCGAGCAGCAGATTCTGGTGCAGCAGGGGCGCATTTGCGAAGGAATGACCAGAGATGCTGTGTACCTGGCCTGGGGAAATCCCGGGACTCCGCCTGTTCTTGGTCAGCAGAACGGCCAGTCTTATGAGAAATGGGTATACCTGGAATACCGCCCTGTCATGGTGGATTCGTTTAATGCCGCCTGTGTTCATTATGGCTCCTGGTGCGGCGGGCCCGGCATGTCTACGGCGATGGTGCCGGTGGAAGCGGCCTGGGTTATGTTTCAGAACAATGTTGTGACGGCCTGGGAGAGCCGCCGATAAACGAGATTTTTTTATGGAAACAGCAATTTATACACTCACAACTCCGGAGCTTACGGTGCGTATCACGAATTTTGGTGCGCGTGTGCTCAGTTTCATCTATCAGGAAACAGATTGCCTTTATGGCCCTCGCACGGTTGAGGAATCGGCAGAGGATACCTGCTACTGCGGCAGTATCTGCGGCCGTGTGGCTAACCGCATTGCCGGCGGTTCCTTTGAGCTGGATGGCACTACTTACGAGCTGGCGGTCAATAACGGCCCGAATCATCTGCATGGTGGCCTGAAGGGCTTTTCCGATATGCCCTGGACTGTGGAGGAAGCAACGGATACCCGGCTGGTGCTCAGTCTTGTTTCCCCGGATGGTGATGAGAATTACCCCGGCACGGTGACGGTGCGCGCCACCTACATGGTGGAGGGGCGCCGCCTTACTCTGAAGATGGAGGGCAGCACGGATGCTCCCACGCTGCTGAATCTGACAAATCATGCCTACTGGAATCTTTCCGGTACAGGCACGGTTGATGCCCACTGTCTGCAGGTGAACGCTTCTGCCTATACTCCCATGGTGGCTAATATCCCGACGGGTGTCATTGCCCCGGTAGAAGGGACTCTGTACGATTTGCGCCGCCCGGCTTCTCTGGGTGAACGCAATGCTCCCGATGCCATTGCCGGCGGGTATGATGATAACTATGTGCTGCCCGCTGAAGCCGGTGTGAAGCTGGCCGCCGTGCTGACCAATGGCCGCCGAACGCTGCGCGTGCTGACCGATGCGCCCGGCCTGCAGGTGTATACCGGCGATTATCTGCCGCTGAAGCGTGGAGGCGTGGCTCTGGAGGCTCAGAACTACCCGGATTCCCCGCATCATCCGCATTTCCCCAGCATTGTGCTGCGTCCCGGTGAAGGTTACGCCCGCACCATTGCCTGGGAGATTGATTGATTTACCCGGATTTGCTTTTCATCAGGAACCGCATTTACCTATCTGGTGGATGCGGTTCTTATTTTCTGCGCAATTCCAGAGCTGATTCGATGGATGCAAGCAGAATCTGCAGGTAGCCCAGCAGCTCGATGGGTTCTTCCACAATGCGGCGTACCAGGTGGGAATCGATACAGGGGGCGCCCAGCAGGTCTGCCAGGAAACTGCGATGCCCGAGACACTGGGCAACGGGAATGATGATGGCCGTCATCATCATGTGGAAAGACTGATCTGGTGTTAATCCCGGGCGGGGCGGCGGTCTGCATGGGTGCCGGTTTTGCCTTCTTCGCGCTCCATGGCCCGTTGTTTCCAGAGAGGTATATGTGTTTTGCGGGCTTGTCGGCGTTTGCGTGCAGCTACTCGCTCGCGGTGGCGTTCTTGCTCTTCTGCCAGTTTGCGGGCTTTGGCTTGTTCGCTCTGGGCTAATTCCATGCGCTTGCGGATGCGGGCCGAGTGGTCATTGCCGGCTGGAGTGATAGTCCAGGGACCGGCTCCGCCGGATTCAGTGATAGGCAGGCAGAGCATCTGCGGGTCGATAAAGCGCATCTGCCGGTAAAGTAAATCGCGGATGGTGGAGAGCAGAGCCTTGGGCGGAAAGAGCCCGGTGTTGCCTAATTCGATGGTGAAGGCCAGACGTATGTGTTTTGCCTGCATGCTCATGCGGGCCATTTCCCGCAGAGAAATACCTTCCTCCGGTTCTTCCTCCGGGGCGCATAAGGCAGCTGTGCGCAGCAGAAAGAGGCAGTCGCGCACCTTGCGGCATAGCTTTTCCACCAGCTCGCGCACTTTGGGACGGGCGTTGAAGCGGTAGTCTTTCACCTCAATGAGCCAAAGTTCTTTCTTGCCGGGGTGATAGAGTACGAAGTCCATCTCCTTGCAGCTGTTGCAGAAGTTCTGGGCGTGGTGGGAGTAGAAGGGGGAGCATTCAAAGCGGCACACATAGTAGCCCGCCTCGAAATTGAAGCGGTGCAGCCCCTCTACGCAGCTGGTTCCTGCCTGAAACACGGTTAGATATCGTCGCTGAGTTGGGGCATGAGGCTCAGGTAGCGGTCTGCCTGTTCCTGTTCGGCTTCCAGACTGTCCAGGTGCGCCAGCTTGTCGAGTTCATCGGCTTCGCTCACGCGTGGGCCGTTCACCCGCCCCGCCTGCAGCCCGAAGAACCGGCGGCTGGTGCCTTTGTTCTGGTCTTCTGCGAGCTGGATGACCAGCTCGCGGAGCAGGAAGAGACTGTGGGTGGTGAGCACCAGCTGTATGCCTGCGCGGCAGAGGGTGAGCATGAGGTTCACCAGCAGGGGCAGGTGACCGGCATTGAGATTCATTTCCGGCTCATCCCAGAACAGCGCGGTGCCGCTGCGCACTGTGCCGTTGTTTATCAGCAGACCCAGAGTTCCGATGCGCTTGAACCCTTCAGCAATGAGGTTGAGCTCCAGTGCTTCCTGGCCGGGGCGCTGCAGGTAGAATCGCCCGTTGCGGCGCTGCAGCTTGCCGCCCAGAAGTTTCTCAATCTGCTGCACTACATAACGCAGCACCTGGGGCAGGGGGGTGCTGCGTTCGGTCTCCAATGCGCGGCAGAGTTCCCAGCTGGCAGAATCCAGCAGTTCCGGGTAACGCTTTCCGGCCTGCATGTAGCAGGGGTAGATGGAGAGCACCTCGCGGGGAGAAAGGAAAACGGTGTTGCTGCTCAGGTAGCGCTCCGGCATGCTCTGGATATGCAGGCCTTCTTCCTCGCAGTGTGCCTGAAAACTGAAAGCCACATCTGCTGTGCCGGTGGGTACTTTCTCTCCTTCCAGTGAAGCTCGCACTCTTGCTACTGCGTTCTTGCCGATGCTGCGTGAGGTGAGGCTGGTCAGGTCCCGCGTGCCGAACACGCGCAGTAAATCCTGCCGCAGGCGCTTTTCCTCTGCCCATACTTCGGGCAGGTCTCGCCTGCTGCCGCCGCTTCCCCACTTGCTGATGGCATAGCATAGTTTCATGAGGTGGCTCTTGCCGGAATCATTGCCACCCACAATAATGTTGATGCCCGGGACAAAGTGGAAGGATTCCGGACGTTGGAACACCGTCATGCCCTCCACTGTCAGTTTGCGTATCATATCAACCCCCACTCTAGCAGATTTTTCTTTTCAGGGCAAGCATGTAATTTGTGCTTGCGTGTGCCCGCTGCCTTGCGCTACACTTAGACCCATGAAAACCCCTCTTTCTCTGTCCTGCCTTGCCCTGCTGCTTGTCTCCTGTGTCGGTACCAAGGAATTTACGGTGAATACTTTCCCCGAGAGTGCAGATATTTCCATCAATGGTCAATATGTGGGCAAAAGTCCGGTGACTACTGAAATCAACCAGGATAAGACGCTGGGTATCATTGCCCACAAGAGCGGTTATGAGGTCGCAAGCGAAACGATTTCCCCGGTCTCCAGCAAATTCCTTTCCTTTATCTGGACTGAAAGTGACCCCAAATCAAAATACATTGAGGAGGACTCTGTCTCTATTACCATGAAGAAGATTCAGACCGCCTCCTCCTATACCCCCAGCACCATGCCTGCGTACACTGGCGGCGGGGGCTCTACTTCCGCTGCTATTCCGGAGCCGCCTGCGCTTCGCCCTATGCCGGATCTGGACTGATTTCTCAGTTGCTTCTTGCATGAAAAGGGCGAAAGTAAGGGTGAGAAATCCCAAAATTACCCAAAGTTGTAATTTTTGTGAAATTATGCTTGCAAAAAAGCAGAAAGTGAGTAGAATGTGCGCCGACAAATTGCCACCGCGTGGTGGCAGACACTAAACACATCATACAAACACACCACTATGGCTCGTCTTTTCGGTATCGAAATTCCCAACGAGAAGCGCGTTGAGGCCTCCCTGTGCTACATCTACGGCATCGGGCCCTCCACGGCTAAGAAGGTGCTTGAGCAGGCCGGTATCTCCCCGGACCTTCGCACTGGCACGCTCTCTGACGCTCAGCTGACCAAGATTGTACAGGCTATCACCAGCAACAACATCCTCATCGAGGGTGACCTGCGCCGTGAGAAGCAGATGGCTCTCAAGCGTCTGACCAGCATCAACTGTCTGCGCGGCATCCGCCACCGCAAGGGTCTCCCCGTTCGCGGTCAGCGCACCCGCACCAATGCCCGCACCCGTAAGGGCCGCAAGAAGACTGTGGGCGCCAAGAAGTAATTAACCCTTTAAGAGAATATACTGAAAATGGCTGAAGAAACCATCCAGGAAGAAGTGAAGGACGTAGTGGCCGCTGAGGCTGC
>JAZOTV010000225.1:0-2517 GCA_045657815.1 Akkermansia sp. | reverse complement strand
GTCAGAGCGGAAAGGCGTAGAAGTATATCTTCTCTGCTTCCAGCGGTGCGAAATGCTTCGATAGCCTGTGGCATTTCTACAAAATTAACCTCAATGAAGCTCTTGAAATGGGTCCCGAACTGTCGGATAGAGTATGTTTTTCCTATCTGACGCGCTCCGGTAATGAGAAGAGCTTTGCTGGTTTCTTTGTAGAAATCCTGTATTCGCTTGTCTATCTTTCGTTTAAGCATATATGAAATGGGAAAAAGCCACTTTTCCAAGGAAAAAGTACCATAAAAATGCCACTTTTCCAAGATAAAAATGGGGTAAAAATGCCACTTTTCCAAGAATTTGGTGCTGGGCAGAGGATTTGCGGTGTGCTAGAATGGCGGCATGAGATCGATAGTGCTGCTTCTTACCCTTGTGGTGCCGGTTATGGCTCAGGAACAGACCCGCTCCGCGTACTGGGGGGCAGGTGGGCAGATGCCGAATCGCCCGGCAAAGCCTGCGTACTGGGGTGCTGCCGGCAAAATGCCGGAGCGCAAGGATGCTCGCCCGGATGCCCACCAGCGTATGCTTGAGAAGTACGATACCAACAAGGACGGCAAGCTGGATGAGACTGAGCGCAAGGCGATGAAGAAATGATTAATGATTAGTGATTAATTGGTGGCGCGGGGCATTCTTGTCTCGGCGAAGCTCAAAGGGCGTAGACGGAAGTCCCGAAAATATGAAAACGCGCTTGGCGCGTATGAAAGGTGAAAACAGGCATAGCCTGAGTGAAAACACGCGCTGTTCCGCGCGTGTGAGGGGGAGAATCAGCATATTTGCTTTACATAGGGGCGGAAGCGGTGTATGCTAGGCGTGTACTAGTATACCTTTATCGCATTTTACATCACTATGATGACATCCGCGCAGATTCGCCAGAGTTTCCTCGACTTTTTCCAGGAAAAGCAGCATGCCGTAGTGCCTTCCGCCTCGCTCATGCCGCAGAGCCCGGGCCTGCTGTTCACAAACGCAGGCATGAACCAGTTTGTACCTTACTTCCTGGGTGTGTGGACCCCGCCGTGGAATCCCGCCCGCGCCACCGATACGCAGAAGTGCATTCGCGCCGGTGGTAAGCACAATGACCTGGAGGATGTGGGCCAGGACTCCTACCACCACACCTTCTTCGAGATGCTGGGCAACTGGTCCTTCGGCGACTATTTCAAGAAAGAAGCCATCGCCTGGGCCTGGGAGCTTATCGTGGAGCGCTGGGGCTTCCCCGTGGAGCGCCTGTACGCCACCGTGTATGCCCCGAACAAGGAAAAGGGCGACCCCGGTGAGTTCGACCAGGAGGTCTATGATATGTGGGCCGAGCTGTTTGCCTCCAAGGGCATGGACCCCAAGGTGCACGTGGTGAACGGCGGCGTGAAGGACAACTTCTGGATGATGGGCGAGACCGGCCCCTGCGGCCCCTGCTCAGAGCTGCACGTGGACCTGACCCCCGAGGGCGACACCCAGGGCCGACTGGTAAATGGCGACAGCGACAAGTGCATCGAAATCTGGAACCTTGTGTTCATTCAGTACAACGCCGAGAGCGATGGCACCTTCCGCCCGCTGCCGGCCTGCCACGTGGACACCGGCATGGGTTTCGAACGCGCCTGCGCCATGATTCAGTGCACCAAGGGCTTCACCGATTTCTCCCGCCGCGTCTCCAACTACAGCACGGACGTCTTCCGCCCGATTTTCAGCCGTATCGAGGAGATTTCCGGCCGCAAGTATGTGGATATCTACCCGCAGGATGCCACCCCCGAGCAGAAGGAAACGCTGCGTGAGAGCGTGGCTTTCCGCGTGATTGCCGACCATATCCGCACGCTGAGCTTCTCTATTGCCGACGGTATTCTGCCCGGCAACAATGGCCGCAACTACGTGCTGCGCCGCATTCTGCGCCGCGCCGTGCGCTATGGCCGCACCCTGGGTCTCGAAAAGCCCTTCCTCTCTGAGCTGGTGGACACACTGGCCGGTGAGATGGGCCGCGTGTTCCCCGAGCTGGTGGGCCGCAAGAACACCATCAAGGAAGTGCTGCTGCGCGAGGAAACCAGCTTCAACGAAACCCTGGACCGCGGTCTGGAGCTCTTCGATAAGGAAGTGGCTGCCAGCGGCAAGGTTTCCGGCGATTTCGCCTTCAAGCTGTACGATACCTACGGTTTCCCGATTGACCTGACCGCCCTCATGGCCCGCGAACGTGGCCTGGAGGTGGACACCGAGCGTTTCGATGCCCTCATGGAGGAGCAGCGCCAGCGCGCCAAGGCTGCCCAGAAGAAGCAGGTAGTGCGTGCCTTGGACCTCAAGACCGAGCAGGTCACCGAGTTCACCGGCTACACCGAGGACACCACTACCGCCACCGTGACCGAAGTGCACGAGGCCGATGGCATCCTCTTCGTTATCACCGACAAGACTCCCTTCTACGCTGAAATGGGTGGTCAGATGAGCGACGGCGGCACCCTTTCTGTGGGGGGCGACAGCTGCCCCGTCATCGGTGTGCAGCAGATTGGCCAG
>JAZOTV010000224.1:0-6958 GCA_045657815.1 Akkermansia sp. | reverse complement strand
TCTCACGCAAGGCACCCGGTCGCAGCTGCGCTGAGCAGGTCATCGGCGCGAATGTGGACATGGTGGTGGTGATTACCGATGCAGAGAGTGACTACAACCCGCGCCGCATCGAGCGCTACCTGACCCTCATCCGCAAGAGCGGCGCCACCCCTGTGGTGCTGGTGAACAAGGCCGACACCGCCCCCGAGGCGGACATGCAGCGAGCGGTGGAGGAAATCCGCGCCCTGGGCTGCAGCGAGGGGTACCCCATCGTGGCCCGCTGGCGCAAGGGCTACCCGCAGTATCTGCGCCGCGTACCCAAGGGGCGTACCATCACGGTGGTGGGTTCATCCGGCGTGGGCAAGAGCACCTTTGTGAATAGCCTGCTGGGCGATGAATGGCTGGAGACAGGCCATGTGAACGAGGTGACCGGCAAGGGCCGCCACACCACCGTGGCTCGCGAGCTGGTGATTCTGGCCGGCGGCGGTGTGCTGATTGATAACCCCGGTATGCGTGAGATTCACATGTGGACGGATGCCGCTACGCTTCGCGCTCAGTTTGCTGACCTGACCGAGCTGGAGAGCCAGTGCCGCTTTGCAGACTGCTCCCACCGCAAGGATGCCGGCTGCGCCATCCGCGCCGCGCTGGAGAGTGGTACACTCACCCAGGAACGCTACGAGCACTTCCTGAACCTCGATGCCGAAATTGCCGAGCTGGAGCGCCGAAACGAAAAACGCCAGATGACCCTGGAGCGCGTCAACCGCCGCGAGAAACGCCACATGCTCCGCAACCGCGAAGATCGCGAAGATCACCGTCGCAACATGAATCCCCACCGCAGGCAATATTACCGCGATGAATAAACAAGATATGCTCGGGATTGCCAGTGAGCGAGAAATCGGCCCGAAGGTTAACTGTTAACTTATTAGAGGACTCTTTTTGCTGCCGTTTCCACGGCGTTCGCGATTATATCTGAGAGCTGGTTGATTTTTGCCCTTTTGAATAGCGTTGCTCTGACCCAGTCAGCTCCGGTGCCCAGTGTGTAGATGATGGCTGGAGCTATTAGCCAGCAGGGCCATGAAAAATCAACGGCGTATGCGATACCCAAGATTGCTCTTGCTGATGTTGTCCAAACGAGGGGGTGGATGTGAAATAAATATACTCCGAAAGACATGGGAGCAGCCCACGCGATAAGCCGTTGGATGGTTTGATTTCGTATCCGAATGCGAGTGAATGCCACAAAAATACAGAGGCAGGAACTGATGAAAATTAATGATGTATAATCGCGTCTCAGAATAGGAAAGAAATAATTTAAGGTGGTGCTTACAAGTAGAGTGACGAAAAATAGTATAAACCAATTGATTGCTTTGCCGGGGATATAGGTGGTACGTATAAACGCACCAAGGATATAGCAGACAATCATCCAGATGAGATTTCCTCCACCTTGAGAGATGATTGAATGGCTACCGGTGTTGAGAACAGAGCATACAAGTATGACTGCAGCTGTGAAGTATTTGAATTGTTTTGAATCAAGAGAATGAATCAATCTGTTCAAAAAAGGAATCAGGAAAAATAAGCCGGTATACGTGGTGAAGTACCAGTAGCCACCAGCAAAAGGCAAGTCTAAGCATTTGCTAAGGAAGACTTCCCATATGGGTTCTGTATCCTGAGATATAAGTAAAAACAGGATGAGATACCCCAGAGAATAAAATGCAACTTGCAGATATAGAGAAATATATCGGGATAATCGCCAATTCGTACATATGCAACAGTAGCCTGTGATGAGCATGAACAGATTAACCCCCATGTATGTAAAATTAAGCCATACTGCATGTATGGATTGATTCAGCACATTTTTGTCAATACATGTCCAAAGCCCGTATTCATCACAGTGGAGAGCGCATACGAGAAACATTGCAAGAATGCGTAGTATGTCGATGCCTGGATTTCTCTTGCTGTCTGTTTTCTGAAAAAACTCCGTTGTGATAGCTTGCATGTGCATGAAGCTACCATAGAGTGATTTAATGTGCAAGAAAATACATGGTATTTACCGTTGCTCGGGGAGCATTAACGCTATTTTGAAGAGATAGCAGATTAACCTTTCCGCACGGTTTCTCGGGCGGTTTTGGCGGCGATGAGCCATTGGCGTACGCCTTCCTTATCCTGCGTTTCGAGGAGGTCGATGAGGTGGTGCAGGTCATTCACGCAGTCATGCAGGGCTGCGCGTACGGCTACATCATTTTCCCAGAGGATATCGGCCCACATGTTGGCGCCGCCGGAGCAGACACGCGTGGTGTCGCGGAAACCGGAGGCGGCGAGGCGCTGCAGATCTTCCATGGGCTCCTGGCCCAGGGTGGCACCGCGGGCGCAGAGGGCGGCCAGAATATGCGGACAATGTGAGATGCGGGCCACGGTGCGGTCATGGTTCACCGGGTCCATTTCATAGGTGCTGGTGCCCAGGGTCTGCCAGAAGGCCGCAAGTTTCTGCACCTTTTCGGCGGGGGCTCCGTGCGGATTGGTGATGGCGACAGTGGCACCCTTGATGAGGTCGGCATAGGCATGCTCGATGCCCTGTTTTTCGGCACCGGCCATGGGGTGGGAGCCGATGAAGCAGCGCCCGCGGCTGGTGAGCATGGTGCCGGTGGTGCGGTGCACATAGGCCTTCACCGAGCCGATGTCGGTGATGATGGCTTCTTTGGACACCGAGGAAAGAATATAGCGGGAGAGCTCCTCAAAGGCGCCGATGGGGGTGGCCAGGACGATGAGTTCCGCGCCCTTGGCTGCTTCCCGGGCATCGGTGAAGATATGTTCGGTGATGCCGCGTTCGCGCACGAAATCGAGCGGCTGCTGGCGGCGCGCCCAGATGCGGAGCTCGCAGCCGGGCATGTGCTGCCGCACCGCCATGGCGATGGAGCCGCCGAGCAGACCGGGCCCCAGAATGCAGACAGACTGGAAGGGTAGACTGCTCATGCGTTACGGTACATAGAACATGAAGTTGGTGTCGCGTACCTTCAGCTTCTTGCCACTGGGGTAGGGTTTACCGTTCTTATCCACCACTCGGATGGTCTTGCTGGGGTTCAGCGGATTGTACACTCGTGTGGGGTCGCCGGGCACGCGGGTGGCCACGGGAATGGGACCGGTGTTGGTAATCTGGCTCAGATCAGTAACCTGTGTTGCTGTACTGGCGGGCTTGGCTGCGGCGGCAGGCTTGGTTACAACCGGCGTGAGAATCGATTCAGCCGGCTTGGCCACAGGCTTCGGCGCAGGGGTGATAACTTTGGGGTCAGGAATGGGAGCCGGATTCAGGCTTTGTGTGCCAGGCACGATGGGACGGGTCAAATCCAGCGGGGAATGCGGGTCTGAGATAGGTTCAGTGGCCACAGGCGCCGGAATGGGAGCCTGTTGTATGCCGGCGGGTTGTGTGGTCACCCAGGTGTCGGGGTACATCGTGCGGCCTGCGGTGCCTTGGTAGGGCATGTCCGGTACGGTCGGGGTGTAGTATACACATGAACTGAGCATGCCGCCAAAAAGCGACAGGAAGAGGGGGTAACGTGCAGACTTATTCATGAGTGAAACGCTTTCCGGGATTCTTTAAGATAAGTTAAAGCTTTTCGCAGAAAATGTCAATCTAAAAGAGCGATATTTATACGCCGGAGTCCATTGTGAATGCAGAAAAATGCTGGACTATGGCGGAGCGCTTGTGTAAACTTGCTGCATGACATGTAATGTGCAGGAATCGTGCGGAAAAAGGAAGTGGTGGGTGTGCCTGGTAGCCTTGCTTGTATCATGCCTTGTGACGTATGGCCTCTTTTCATACATGTTGTCTCTGGCCTGGTTTAAGGGGGACGATTATTTGTTTGCAACGCATGATGTATTTTCATTATCGCATCTATATGGCGCAATACACGCGTACTTGAACAGGGTGTCGCGTGTGGGCGAAATTATTGCGAATCTTCTGGGGATAATGGATAATCGGTGGCAACATTGGGTGCTTACACCGATTTTTCTGGTGGTTCTACCCTTTGCTCTGGTGAGGCTGGTCTGCAAGCAATTTAATTGGGGGACAATTCGGGGACTAATGATTTTTTTGTTTGTAGTATTCCTGGCGCTTCAATCAGTACGAACAGACGGATATTGGCGCAGCTTCTGGTGTTTCGCTGCTGCTGTTAACTATTTCTGGCCTATGGTGGTGATATTTGCTTTCTTGCCGGTTTTTTTTCCGTGGAAGTGGGGGGAAGCCGGATTGAGCGGCTGGCGCAAATGGTTTAGCATGATGCTGCCCTTTATTCTTGGGGTATATAGCGGGTGGGGCTCGGAGGCTATGACGGTGACCCTGCTGCCCCTGATTATATGTTGGCTGGTGTATTTGAAACTGAAGGGTAAGCGTGTTTCAATGAGGTGCTGGAGCGGATTTTTCGGTTTTTGTCTGGGAGCATTTTTTTTGTTTGCATCACCTGCTTTGGGGCGGCGGGCTGTTGGTAGCGCACAAGCCCGTGCACTGGATGTATTGGCCATGAGTCCGGAAGATATCAGTGCATATGTAGAGAATCTGACTCCGGAAAAAATACATATGCTGGTGGATGGTTCCGGAGTTGTGAATTTGCAGGGTATTCCGTTGTGGGAGCATATTTATTTTCTGCCGTATCTGGCAGAGGAATATTGGGGGTGCTGTAACTACCCGACCTTTATTTTACTCGTGTTAGCTGGGCTGACGCTGTTGCTCAGACCTGAGCATTGGAAACGGAACCTGGTTTTAGCTGCCAGTATGTATTTGGTTTCCTGGGGGTGTGCGTGTAGTTATCTGATGGGAGCCGTTCCTGGGGCGATTTCTTTCCTGCCGCCATCGTTTATTATTGTCGCTGCGTGCGTGTTGTTGATCGTTAATTTGAAAGGTCACTTCGGCTTGCCTTGTACGTGCATGGTTGTTCTGGTTGTTGTGGGAACAGGTATGTATTTGCTGCTGCCTCCTGCAATAGAGGCGCATCATTATAAAAAGTATGAGCACGAAAAGTTTGCAGAAATAGAACGCCAGAAAGCAGCGGGGGTGAAGCATGTGGTGCTGCACAGAACCTGGCCGGCTCCGCCAAAGGACGCCTTGGGTATGATATGCTCCATGGAGCTGGGCCCCGATCCGGAGGCGTATCCGAATTCCTGCGCCCGTCACTATTATGGCGTAGAGGGGATATCTCTCCTGCCCGAGATAAAGCGCCCGGAAGCGTCAAAAGATGCGACCGGAGGAGAATAAAGCGGGATTTGAACTTGAAAAATCGGGGTGTTGAGAGTAAAGTTAGGGCATGAGCACACTGCATTGCCCGAGTCTGTACCAGTATACGCGCCGCCTGACCCGCGAGGTGATGGTGGGGAACGTGGGGATTGGCGGTACCAATCCCATCCGCATTCAGTCCATGCTGACCAGCGACACGCTGGACACGGCAGGCTGTGTGCGTGAGTCTCTGGCGCTGGCAGAGGCCGGCTGCGAAATTATCCGCCTGACTGCGCAGACCAAGGTGTATGCTGCCAACCTGGAGAATATTGCCCGTGAGCTGCGCGCAGCCGGGTGCCAGGTGCCGCTGGTGGCTGATATACATTTCAAACCCGATGCCGCCATGGAGGCCGCCAAGTGGGTGGAGAAGATTCGCGTGAATCCCGGCAATTTCGTGGACAAGAAGAAGTTTGTGGAGCGCGATTACACGGACTATGAGTACGAGGAGGAGATTGAGAAGATTCGTAAGGCTTTCACGCCGCTCGTGCTGTTCTGCAAGGAGCATGGCCGCGCCATGCGTCTGGGAGCTAACCACGGCTCCCTTTCCGACCGCATTCTGAACCGCTATGGCGACACGCCGGACGGCATGGTGGAGAGCGCTCTGGAGTTTGCCCGCATTGCCCGCGAGCTGGATTACCACCAGCTGGTGTTCTCCATGAAGTCTTCCAACGTGAAGGTGATGATTCAGGCCTACCGCCTGCTGGTGAAGCGCCTGGCAGAGGAGGGGCTGGACTGGAATTATCCCATCCACCTGGGTGTGACCGAGGCTGGAGAGGGTGAGGATGCGCGCATCAAGAGCGCTACGGGCGTGGGCTCTCTGCTGGCAGACGGCATCGGCGACACTCTGCGTGTATCGCTCACTGAGGACCCGGTGTATGAGATTGAACCCGGTTTCGAGCTGGCAGCCCCTTACCAGCCGGGCGTGGTTTCCGCTGCCGCTCCTCTGGAGATTCATGCCCCGGATGCCTTCAACCCCTTTGAGTTCAACAAGCGCAAGGCCGATGTGATTACGCGCGGCGGTGTGACGCTGGGCTGGAATGAGCCGGTGCGCGTGGTGCTGCCGGAGACCGCCTGCAAGGCGCTTGACCCCGCCGTGATGAAGGATTTCATGCCGGAAATTTCATACGAGGATTGCGCCCCGGTGGAAATCGACCCGCGCGATGCCGCCGCCGCCGCTGAGCTGGCCGATGCCCCCGCCACGCTGGTGACGGTGAAGGACGGCATTGATATGCCCGTGGTGCAGGCTTTCCGTCTGCTGGCTGCAGTGATTCCTACCCGCCACAGCATTCTGCTGAAGGACACGCTGTGCAACGGGCTGGACAGCCTTTCCGCCCCCATGGCCGGTGGTGTGAATGCCGGTGCGCTGCTGTGCGACGGCATCGGCAATGCTGTGCTGGTACGCCGCGAGACCGACCCTGATAAGGCTGCCCGCCTGGGCTTCAATATCCTGCAGGCTGCCGGTGTGCGCCTGAGCAAGACCGAGTATGTTTCCTGCCCGTCCTGCGGCCGCACGCACTACAACATTCAGGAAGCCGCTGCCCGCATCCGCGAGGCCACGGGCCACCTGAAGGGCGTGAAGATTGCTATCATGGGCTGCATCGTGAACGGACCCGGCGAAATGAGCGATGCCGACTTCGGCTACGTGGGCGGCGCACCGAACAAGATTAACCTTTACGTGGGCCACAACCCTGTGGTGATGAATATCCCGCAGGAGGAAGC
>JAZOTV010000223.1:0-2678 GCA_045657815.1 Akkermansia sp. | reverse complement strand
CGTTCTACTGTGAACTTTACGGTGGAGGATCTGCCGAAGGTGGCGCGCCTGTGCCATGCCTGCGGGGCAAAGGCATACCTTACCTGCAATGTCATTATTTACGATGAGGAGATGGAAGGCATGCAGCAGCTGTTGCGCCAGGCAAAGGATGCCGGTGTGGATGCTGTGATTGCTGCAGATCTGGCTGTCATCTCCTATGCGCACAGCATCGGCCTGGAGGTTCATGTATCTGTGCAGGCCAACGTATGCAACATGGGCGCCGTGCGCTTTTTTGCCGCTTATGCGGATGTGATGGTGCTGGCCCGCGAACTGAAACTCAGCCAGATTCGTCATATTATCGAAGGTATCAAGCGTGAGAATATTACAGGCCCCTCCGGTAACCTGGTGAGAATTGAGGTGTTTGCGCATGGTGCGCTATGCATCGGCATTTCCGGCAAGTGCGGTATGAGTCTTGCGGCTTACAATGCCAGTGCAAATCGCGGACAGTGTTACCAGCTCTGCCGCCGCAAATACCGCGTGACGGATACAGAAACCGGCTTTGAAATGGATATCGACAACCAGTATATCATGTCGCCCAAGGATATTTGCACCATCCGCGTGATTGATCAGCTGGTGGAGGCCGGAGTTTCCGTGTTCAAGCTGGAGGGGCGTGGCCGCTCAGAGGCTTATGTGTCTACTGTGACTTCTGTATACAAGGAGGCCGTGCAGTGCTGCGCCGCCGGGAAATGGAGCCCGGAGAAGGTAACCGCCTGGGAGGACGAGCTGCTGCGTGTATTCAACCGCCAGTTCTGGCATGGCGGATACTACCTGGGTGAGGAATGGGAAACCTGGAGCGGCTGCTCGAACAGCCTGGCTTTGGAGCAGCGCCAGCACCTGGGCCGAGTGATGCGCTGGTATGGTAAGGTCGGTGTGGCAGAAATTCGACTGGAGGCCGGCCCGGTTTCTCCAGGTGACAAGATTGAAATCACCGGTGTGACCACCGGCATTGTGCGCGTGACCGTGCCAGAGGTGCGTTGCGATGACACCTACGGCGAAACTAAAGTGGTGCAGGTAGCCCCCAAGGGTGCCACGGCGCTCATTGCTGTGCCCACCAAGGTGCGCCATGGCGATAAGGTGTATCTGGTAACACGCCGGAAACTCAAGTAAGAGGCGGGAAGATGCGCCTTCTCCGCTCGAAGCGATTCTTCTCAAAGGAATGGCTTGCCCCAGCCGGGATATCAGCGGGCTTTGCTGCGTGTAACTATGGCTGAGGGCGGGCTTTCCAGATGGTGAATTTGCCGACGGTTTCAAGTTTCTCGAAGCTGAGAGGGAAGCCTATCTGCCTGTTGTGTACGGCGGATATGGTGCGGAGCATGCCTTCTTCATCTGTGTTGTTCTGGGTAATCAGGAACGTGGAGTTCTTGCAGATTTCGGCATAGGGATTGATGATTCCGCGAGTTCTGAGCGTCTCCTTATAAGCCGGAGTGTAGAAGCACCATCCATCAGAGATAGGAATGATATTGGTGGTGGCAAGATAATGCATGCTCGTACCGAGCCACCCCATCGGGAACAGATTGAGGTGTTGAATACTGGTAGTGAGGTAAAGATTCTGTGGGTGCTGTGCGCAGTATTGCCAGACCGGGGCCGCTGGTTTAAGGTACCACCGGGTATGGCGCAGCAGAAATGCGCTTGCCAGCAGCCCGGCTGCAACCGCGCCGGTGTTGATTACCCAGTTTCGGGAGAAGGCGTTGCTCCTCAACGGGCTGGCCAGAATCCAGACGCCGCCGGCAAACAGCACAGGGTGCAGCACACGATTTACCGGGCGTTGAAGTAGATAGAGTATGCCGAAGTACAGCAGTACTGTTGCGAGCATGGGCAGCGCATGCCGCAGCGCGCGCCTGTTGCAGCCGAGTATCAGCATAGCGAGACTGAAGCCTAATGGTACCCAGGGGTCAATAGCTTTCAGTAGAGAGTCTCCTCCCTTGAAATGGTAGCCTTCCTGGGACAGGATGCCTGCCCGGGCTGCCAGTTCGGAATTCAGCAGTCCACGCCGCTTGTCCTGGTGGATATCACGCACCTGCACTAGTTTTTCTGCAGATTCCTGAGCGAAGCCGGGGACATAGGTGAACGAACAGAATAGATTGAAATCCTCTGCAGAGATACCAACCTTTGCCAGTTCTGCGGATTTGTCGATGCCGGAGTTATCCCGCTGGTCCTGGATGCCGTTTCGGGCAAGGCAGAATTGTTTGGCCTCATACCACTCTGGGCTAGCTCGGAAGGTAAGATGATCCGTGGACATCAGCACAAGAAGGATGAGCGGGTAGAAAAGTGCACAGAAAGCGCGGCGGTTAGATGGCGCGTCACGGCGGGAGAGGAACCCGGCGAGAAGAATGCCGGCTGCTATAATGCCAAAGGATGCCATGGATTGGTCTCTCAGTTCATAAGCACAGCAGAAAAAGGCAAGTGAAGCCAAGAGGCGTTTCCAACTGCCGATGCCCTTGAACCAGTCATAGAAAAGGAAGGCAGATACACATGCGCATAAGATAGCCAGGTAGGTGTACTGCACATTATGGATGCTTTTGAAGTTGATGAAGAAGAGAATGGCCTGCTGAGTAATCAGTCTGCAGCAAGAGAATTTGCGAGACGCATCAGTATCTGCGCACCACCGGCTGGTGGCATGCAGGTTCAGCCCCAGACAG
>JAZOTV010000222.1:0-2057 GCA_045657815.1 Akkermansia sp. | reverse complement strand
CCACCCTCATGGGGCTGCTTCCCAGCCCGCCAGCACGCATCGGCAAGGCCTCCCACGCCTGGTTCGATGGCGTCGACCTACTGCATGCACCGGAAAAAGTTCATGCAGGTCTGCGAGGCCAGCGCATCTCCATGATTTTCCAGGACCCCATGACCTGCCTGAATCCCTGCATGTGCATCGGTGACCAGGTGGCAGAGCCGCTTGTGCTGCACCAGGGGCTCAGCTGGCGCGAGGCCCGCAGACTGGCCGTGGAGGAACTTGCCCGCACCGGTATTCCCGACCCCGAAAAACGCGCCAAAGCCTACCCACACGAATTTTCGGGCGGCATGCGCCAGCGCGTGATGATTGCCATGGCGCTCATCACCCGCCCGGAAATTCTCATTGCCGATGAACCCACCACCGCGCTGGATGTGACCGTGCAGAAACAGGTACTGGATCTTCTCCGCGCCCGCCAGCAGGAGCTGGGCACCGCCATTATCCTCATCACCCATGACCTGGGCGTGGTGCGGCAGTACGCCCACCGCATCCAGGTGATGTATGCCGGCAGCATCGTGGAAAGCGCACCGGCGGAAGAGCTCATCCACCACCCGCTGCACGCCTACACCCGTGCCCTCATGGCATCCATTCCCAGCGCGGCAGACAAAGGCAGCCGCCTGCAGACCATTCCCGGGCTGCCGCCTACCCTGCGCGAGCCTGTGCGCGGCTGTGCCTTCCGCCCGCGCAACACGCTGGGCAAGGCAGAGTTCTGCCTCACCGCCCGCACACCCGACCTGGTGGAAATCACCCCCGGGCACTGGGTGCGAAACTGCCCTGGCTGCCTCACGTCCTGACCGCAGGTCAGGATTTCGTCACGCAGTGATTTCGTCCGGGCAACGTCCGGATTTCGTCCAGCCCCGCAGGGGCTGGATATCGTTTCCTATTAAGCCCCCCCGCTCCGGCATCAAAAACCGGGCTGCCCACAATGGAGCAGCCCGGGAAAATGCATCTGAATCCTCGCAACTGGCTTTAGCCAATCTGGGCGCGACCGCTGAGGCGGGCACCTTCGTCCATGGAAAGCGTACCGGTGGTGATATCGCCGGAAACGTTGGACTGGGCATTGAGGTGGCAGCGGTTGCTCTCAATATTACCCTCCACGCGGCCATAGATGTGCACCTCGCCGGCGTGGATGTCGCCCTTGATGTTGGCCATCTCGCCAATGGTCACCTTGCCGGTGTCGGACTCAATCTGGCCCTCGATGTGACCATCGATGTGCATATCGTTCTGGAAGCGGATGGAGCCGATAATCTCGATACCGGAGGAAAGAACGTTAGTAGTGTTTGTGCTCATAATATGAGTAAATGTAAGAGGTTAGTGGGTAATTACACCGTCATGATTTCTTTTTCCTTGGCAGCCACCAGGTCACCAACGGTCTTCACGTACTTATCGGTAAGCTTCTGCACCTTCTCTTCAGCACCGCGCACACCATCTTCGGTCAGGATGTTGTCGGCCTTCATCTTCTTGATGCCGTCCATACCAGTCTTGCGAACACCACGGATACGCACGCGAGTTTCCTCACCCAGGCCGGACACGTACTTGCAAAGCTCCTTACGGCGCTCACCGGTCAGCTCGGGGATGGGCAGACGCACGGAACGGGCATCGATGATGGGGGAGATACCCAGGCGGCTTTCGGCAATGGCCTTCTTGATGTCATTGAGGGTACCCGGGTCAAACGGCTGAATCAGGATAGAGCGGGCATCGGGCGTGGAAACCACGGCCAGGCTCTTCAACTTCATGCTCGTGCCGTAAGAGGCCACGAAGATGTCCATATTATCCACCAGAGAGGGGGAGGCCTTGCCGGTACGTACGCCGGCGAACTTGGTCATCATGTTCTCGAGAGCTTCCTCCATAGAGGTCTCGGTCTCGAGCAAGAGTGTTTCTTCGTCCATGTTGATATATTGAGTATGAGTTAATAAAAATTATCCACCGATGATGGTACCAATCTGCTCACCGAGCAGAGCGCGGGTGATATTGCCCGAAGTCGGATCGTAGCCATGTCGTTCTGTGGGCCAAGGAGTTGG
>JAZOTV010000221.1:0-5810 GCA_045657815.1 Akkermansia sp. | reverse complement strand
GCACTGCGGCGCTTCACATCACACTCAAGCACCTTATCCACAAGCATCCAGTGGTCACCACCACGCAGACGCACTCGTTCCTTCACATATTCGGGATTTTCCCTGACAATACGAATATCTAGCATAACACGCTTATTCTATACCAAAGCACTCCAGATTCAAGTCAAAACTGTGCCCTGAAACACCATGCAGATAAATTTTATCATCCTCCGAGAACGCACAGATTGCTTGACCCCCTCTGCAGGCTTTGTTAGAATCCAGAAAATTCTCAACGAATTCGAGAGCTTCGGCATCCCATTGAAAAACCACCTGTTTTTATTATGAAATACCACACCATACTTCCGCTGATAGCCTTATCCATAGGCATGCCCATTCTCCGAGCTCAGGAAGCTACGGAACCCGCTATTGTGCAGGAGGCAACCGATGCGCAGATGATACTGCACGAGGATGAGCTGCTCACCAGGGGAGAACTGGCCAATGGCATCAAATACATCATCCGCCCCACGGCCGAGCCGCAGGGACGAGCCTGTCTCCGCCTGTGCGTGAATGTAGGTTCTCTGCACGAGCAGGAGCATGAAAAAGGTATTTCCCATCTTCTGGAGCACCTTGTATTCAATGGTTCCCGCAACTACAAGCGAAATGAACTCATTCCCGCCATGCAGCAGCGTGGCCTGGGCTTCGGCGGCGATGTAAACGCCTACACCAGTCTGTTGCACACGGTATACATGCTGAACCTGCCTAATCTGAATGAGGACACGGTGGATTTCTCCTTCACAGTGCTGCGCGACTTTGCCGACGGCGCCACCCTGACAGATGAAGCCATTGACCACGAGCGTGGTATTGTGCGCAGCGAATTGTATGCCCGCGATTCTGCCAGCTACCGCGCCAGCATCGCCATGCTGCGCCACTGCGCCCCGGGCATGAAGCTGCCGGATTATCTGCCCATCGGCACCGAGGAGGTCATCATGGGAGCTCCGTACGAGGTATTCCGTAATTATTACAAGACTCACTATGTACCGGGCAACATGACGGTGGTAGTCACCGGCGATTTCAAGCCCGAACAGGCTATCGCCTGGATTGAGAAACACTTCGGCAACATGCCCACCGCCCCGGTACCGGGACGTCCGGATCTGGGCACACTGAAATCCGACGCTCCTTCGGACATCGTACTGCACAATCCGGAAAGCGAGGCCACAGCCATCGTGATGAGCATCTCAAGGCCCTACGAGGAAAAACCGGACACCATGCAGCAGCGCATCGATGACATGCCTCTGCAGCTGGCTTGCGCCATGCTGAACCAGCGCCTCGCCCGCATTGCCCGCCAGTCAGGCAGTCCGTTCCTGAGCGCAAGCGTGGGCGAGGAACCCATGTACGAAAGCGTGACCACCTTCAACCTGAACATGGCCGCCCAGCATGACAACTGGAAGGCAGCCATGGAAGCAGTGGTGCAGGAACTCCGCCGCGCCTGCATTTATGGGTTCTCTGCCGCTGAGCTCAATGAAATAGTGGCTGCCACCATGGCTGCCCACGAGCGACAGACGGGCAGCTGGCCCACCGTAGATGCCGCAGCCATGGCAGAACGCATCATCGGCAGCATCCAGGATAAGGAACTGCTGACCACCCCGCAGGAAGACAGCCGCTCCTTTGCCATGGCGCTGAACGCCGTGATGAAGGACCCCGACATCTGCCGCAAGGCGTTGGAAAAGGCATTTGATGCCAGCCGTGCCCGCCTGGTCATGAGCGGAGCCAAGGTTCAGGACAACGAGCCCAGCGATATCCGCGATGTATTCAACATGGTCATGCAGTCGGAGGTAAGTGCCCCGGAAGCAGAGGAACTGCCCCCCTTTGCCTATGACCAGATGGGTGAAGCCGGCAGCATTGCAAAGCAGAGCTTCATTGAGGATCTGGGCATCACCACTCTCACCCTCTCCAACGGCATCCGCATTAACCTGAAACCGGTAGACTTCCAGAAGGGCAGCATCAAGGTTGGCGTCTGTATCGATGGCGGCAGCATGCGCATGCTCGACAAACCCGGTCTGGCCACCATGGCTGGCATGGTGATGCAGCAGGGCGGGCTGGAAGCCCATGACCTCACTGAGCTGGAAAAAATCATGGCCGGCGAGCATGTGAGCATGAACTTCGGTCTGAGCGCCGACCGTATTCGTCTGAGCGGCAACACAACTGCAGAAGACTTTGAGCTTCAGTGCAAGCTGCTGGTAGCCGGCATCATGCACCCCGGATTCCGCAAGGATGGCGAGGAAAGACTGCGCCGAGGCCTGGCCTCCATGTACAACCGCTTTGAAACCACATCCAATGGAGCATTCGGCTACCAGGCCCCGCGCCACATGTACGGCAATGACCCGCGCTTCATTACTCCCACCCGCGAGGAAATGGAGCAGCTCACTGCCGAACAGGTAAAGGAAGTCCTCACCCCCTGGCTCCAGAAGGGCGCCATGGAAATCAGCGTGGTGGGTGATTTCAAGGAGGAAGAAATTATCCCCGCCCTGCTCCGCACCTTCGGCTCCATGCCGCAGCGCAATGCCGAATTCACTGAACTTACAGAGGAAGAGATCGCTGTAACCGGTACACGCTGGGGCATGCGTAAGTTCCTGACCTATTCCACGGATCTGGACAAGACCATCGTGGCGCAGATTCGCCCCTGCGGCGACGGCAAGGACTATCGCCGCAACCGCCGCATGCAGGTACTGGCCAGCATCACCCGCGAGAAACTCTTCGACGGCATCCGCGCCCAGCTCGGCGAGACCTACTCGCCCAGTGTCCGGTTCTCGGCCAATGGCGACCTCCGCAACGCAGCCACTATCAGCACCTCCAGTGAAGGCGTGGTAGGCAACCGCGCAAAGGTGAACACCGCCATGGATGCCATTCTTGTAGACCTTGGCAAGGGCAACATCACCCAGGCCGATTTCGACTGCGCCATCCGCCCGTACATTTCACGCACAGTGAAGAGCCTGCGCAACATCGGCTACTGGGAAGGAGCCCTTTCCTGCCTGCAGAGCGACCCGCGCCAGCTGCCGCTCATGCGTGACCTGGTGGAGGATGTGAAGAGCATCACACTGGAGGAAATCCAGCAGCTCGCCCGAGAAGTCTTCGGCTCTCAGGACAATGTCAACTACTTCTTTACCATGCCTGCCGGCACCGTCCCCGCCGGGGAACAGGAGACAGCCGCTCCGGCTGAGGAAGCTGCACCCGCGGTGGAAGCACCTGCCGTAGAAACACCTGCCGTAGAAACACCCGCTGATGAACTTCCGGCAGTTGAAGCCACTGCGGCAACATCTGCCTACACCATCATTACCAGCCCCGCCACCATGGCCGAGCCCGCCTGGGCAGCCGTGGTGGAAGCACTAGCAGCTAAACACGCAGGTGCTGTGATCTGCACGCTCGAAGATCTGGGCGAAAAGAGCATCGCCCAGGCGCTCCGTCGGAATCAGGCACGCTATGCAGCCTGTGTTCTGCGCCCCGAGGAAATCGGCCACGTTCTGGTGAACAACCTGCACCGCGCTGCCCGCCGCGTAGATGATGACCCCTGGGGCGACTGCATCTGGGGCATCATCACGGGCTACACGGCAGAAGATGCCATGCGCATCGCCAAGGCAGATGAACCGCTGATTATCAAGCGACTGCTTGCCAGCACCAACCTTGACCACAGTCGATTCGAGCACAGCTGCTGCATCACCGACTGGACCGGCGCCCCCGTGCGCGAGCAGGAAGGCTACACAGAACCCAGCACCACCACGCACCCTGCAGATGCCCATGACCCGCTGCTGGATATCTTCACGGACAGGCTCTCCACCAGGAAGCCGCAGTTGGTTGTGAGCTCCAGCCATGCCACGCCCTTCAACCTGGAAATGCCTTTCAGCCGAGGACTCATCTTCTCCCACGGCAACCGCTTCCACAAACTGGCTCCGCAGAACTTCTCCGAATTCGGACGCCCGCTGCGCGATGCCATGCGCGGCACGGAAGATGGCATTGCAACACTGGCCAAGGAGAAACCGGCTGTGAAGCCCGATGGCGAAACCCGCGTCTGGCTGGCAGCAGGCAACTGCCTGTTCGGCAATGTCAAACACAGCCCGAACAGCATGTGTGTGACCGCCCTTTCAGCCTACACATGCAACCAGGTGGTGGGCTACACGGTGCCCTCCTGGTACGGCGAGGGTGGCTGGGGCACACTGGGCACCTTCTTCGGCAACACCGCCGGCACCTCCCTGGCTGAAGCCTGGTTCCTGAACAATCAGTTCCTGCTGAACCGCACCCAGGAACTTGAACCCAAGCTGATGAACGTGACATTCAACGGTGAGCAATTCTCCCCGAGCGAGCTTATCCCCCAGTTCATGCGCCAGAATATCCAGCCTACCGAAAATAATATCAAGGACATGCTCGGCCTGGTACATGATCGCGATGTTGTAGCCTTCTTCGGCGATCCCACCTGGCGCGCCCAGCTCGATGAGACGCACGGCCAGGCTCCCTACACCATCACCTGGACCGGCGAGAAGAGCTTCACCATCACCGCCAATTACGATACGAAGGACCGCTGCGCGGTGTGGTTCCCCACGGAGGCCACCGGTAGCAATGCCACGGGTTGCGATGCCCCCGGTGCCATCTTCACCGATGACTTCATCCTCTTCCCGAGCATGAACATGAAAAAGGGCGAAAGCCTGAACGTCAATATCCGCTGATAGCATCCGGCCCCAACGGTGCCGGGGACAGCTCCGGCGAAGTGAGCACGATGCGCGGAGGCTGACCACCGGGCGGAGTTCCGAAAAATCCACCAAAGGCGCGTACACTGATATATGCAGTGTACGCGCCTTTGCATTGGCTCACCTTACAGGCACGGAGAAAAGCCGTATCGGCCTCCCGGCGGGAGAACGGAGCGGCTCCCTGCCTGGCATAGTAGAGAGCATCGTGCAGCAGGCTGGGCAGAAGCTCCGCCGGTACAGTCCTACCGAAGCTCATACCATCCCACACAAAACTGCGGTGAATAATCAGCGAGTTTCCCCGCCCCTCCAGCAGCACGCGGTGGGGCGGCTCAGGATGCAGCGCCCGCCAGTAGCCCAGCTGCATCTCCGGATCATGATAAATAATGGCGTAACGGGTCTTGAGGCAGAAATACGGCGCATAGGCCGGCATATATTCATACCAGTTGCCGGGCAGCCTGCCACAATCCACCACCTGAGGAGCCAGCTGCTTCATATTAACCGCATTCACCACCTGCCGGCAGGAGGACACAGCCACAGCCAGACAGAGCAGACACACAACTTTGCTATTTCTCAGCATTTGCCTGCTCCTGTATTACCTGCTCCAGCACCTGGCGAACGTGCTTCACCTGCGGGATATCCATGAAGCCAAGCTGCTGCACTTCATCTATCACGCGCTTGTTGATATACCAGTCCTTCCGCTCACCAAACACAATATTGCCGGAGCCATCGCCCCGCACAGCCACTGCCTCCACCATACCCTCATGCAGGGGATAGGAATCAGGATTGTATCCCCTCAGGGTGGCCGCCATCACCAGAGCCCGCTGCCGGGTCAGCATGTAGAAACTATGCCTGCGGCAGTATTGTTTTCTCCAGCGGCGGAACATAACGCAACCACCGGGCACACACAACACAACACCGGCAAGAAAAGAAAGCGGATGCTCGCCTGCCAACTGTGCCAGAGCCACCACAAAAGCAAAAAGGCACAGAAAAGCCATGGACTGCCAGCGCAGCTCTCCATCCGCCTCTACCTGAGGCCGCAAAACCAGCACCACCTGTTCATCATCCTGCAGCACCCTCCGGGCGTGCGACAGCTCA
>JAZOTV010000220.1:0-4624 GCA_045657815.1 Akkermansia sp. | reverse complement strand
CTGCCGGGGCTGCGGTGCCGGGGGGGCAGGCTGAGTCCGGGGAGCGTTTTTGCCTTCGTGTTCCAGGTCGCCTTCCTGGCGTTCCTGGTCGAAGGTGACCAGTTCCTCCTTTTCCTTGCCGTTCTGGGCGGGGGCTGGGGTATCGGAGCGGCGGTGGGCGGCATCCGGCTCACTGGCGGCGCGGGTGCTGCGTTTGCCTTCATAATCCGGCTGGTCGGGCAGGGCCTGGGGCGTATCGGCGCTGGTCTTGGCAAAGGGTTTTTCTTTTGTCAGCTGTTCCGTCTTCTGTTGTGGTTCAGGCGCCAGCTTCGCCTGTTCATCCGCCTTTTTGCGGGTGGTAGTGCGCAGCACCTGCACAGCCCGCGCCTTGCGCGGTTTTTCCTGCCGCTTTACCTTCTCCTGCGGCAGCAGAAGGGGCAGAAGCAGAGCCAGTATCACATGCAGCAGCAGCGAGAGTGCCACACAAAGAAGCACCCGCGGAAGCCGTTTCTGCTGCATTTCGTTCACTACTGTACCAGTCTGCCACGGCTCGGCTTCAAGCGCAAGCCTGCTTCCTGTCACCCTTGCCGTAAGTGGAAGTTCAATTAAAAAGTTTTCCTTGTCAGGCTAACAGTGATACCATTTCTGCAAGGCCCGGGCTATGATACGCGGGTATGAACCCTATTATTGTTGATGCTGTGAATCGGCAGATCCGCCTGGAGTTTGAATCTGCCTTTCTTTACCTGGCCTTTTCCGGGAACCTTCGCCAGTATGGTCTGCCGGGCATGGGGCACTGGATGCGCGAGCAGTACCGCGAGGAGTGCGGCCACGCTCTGCGCTTTGTCTCGCACCTGGAGAACCGCCGGGCGAAGGTGATTATCCCCAGTGTGGCCGCTCCGGAATACTCGTGGGAAACGCCGCTGGATTTGTTCCGCATGGCGCTGGAGCATGAGCGCCGCATCACGGCCTCGATTCACGAGCTGCTCACCCTCTGCCGCGAGCAGAAGGAATACGCCACGCAGTGTCTCCTCTTCGATTATGTGAAGGAGCAGGTGGAGGAAGAATTGCAGGTGGAGGAGATTGTGGATATCATGACCCTCTGCGGCTCCCGCATTGATGAGCTGCTGTGCCTGGACCAGAAACTCGCCGCCCGCTCCACCCAGGCGTGGGAGTGAAGGGGATTGACGATTGACTATTGACGAATGACTATTGACTATTAAGGAATTCTGCGGGTCTGTGGCCCGCCTGAATTTTAATTAATCATTAATCACTAATCACTAATCATTTTTTTCAGCTTTCGCTTACAGCGAAAGCGATGTCCTGCAGAGTGGCGCGGTGCATGCTGAGCGCGCTGACCAGGGTGCGGAGCAGCTGGAGGGAGCCGGCGGCATCAAAAAGCGCATCGTGCCAGCGGGCGTGGGCTGCGTCATTCACCAGGGCCATGACTGTATCCGCGATGCCGAGGGCCTCGCACACGCAGGAGAGGGAATGCTCCGGCAGCTCCGGGGCAGCCTGGCGGGCCAGTGCCAGGGTATCCACCCAGGGGCCGAAGCCGTGGCCGGGGAAGCTGCGCAGGAAGCGTTTCTCCGTAGCGGGGTTGTGGCCCAGCACCACGGCGCCGCGCAGCAGCTCCCGGATCTGTGGCCAGAGCGAGGCGTAGGCCGGGGCATCGTGCAGCATCTCGGTGGTGATGCCGTGCACCCTGGCGGCGCTCCATCGCACCGGGCGGCTGCAGGCTATGTAGCTGGAGAACAGGCGCGGTGCCTCAGAGAAAAGCCCCTCCACGCGCACGATGCCAATCTGCACCGGGCAGTCGGTCTCGCCCGGTGCGGTGCCGGCGGATTCAAAGTCGATGGCCGCCCAGCTCAGGTCCTCCAGTGCTGTGTGCTTCACCTCAGTTCTGTTTCTGCCAGCCGTGAATGGACTGAAGCTCTGCGCAGAGGGCTTCATAATCGCAGGTGAGGAACTTGCCGTCGCGGTAGAGTTCCTGTCCATCGACCACGGTTAGCCTGTTCTCCAGGCCGGTGGCCGCGTACACAATGTTGGACACGATGTTGTGCACGGGCTGCATGTTGGGCGTGGTGAGGTCCAGTGCAATGAAATCGGCCTTCATGCCGGGTTCCAGGGTGCCGATAAGCGGTTCGTGCAGGGCATCGGAGCCGCCGCGGGTGGCCATGTCGAGCGCCATCTGGGCGGGGCATGCGGTGGAATCGAGGTGGGTGACCTTCTGGAGGAGGCTGGCCATGTACATCTCGCGCACCATGTTCTGGGCATTGTTGCTGGCGGGGCCGTCAGTGCCCAGAGCCACGGGGATGCGGTAGCGCTGCATGGCGCCGATGGGGGCGGCCCCGCTGGCCAGTTTCATATTGCTGGCGGGGTTGTGCACCACGGCGCAGCGGCCTTCGGCCAGCAGTTCCATATCGCGCTCATCGGCATGCACCACGTGGAAGAAGGTGCTGTCCGGCTGGAGCAGCCCCAGGCTCTCGCAGTACGGAATGGGGCGCATGCCGAAGTTCTGCAGGCAGGTCTGGGTTTCCGTTTCGGTTTCGGCCAGGTGCATACCGAAGAGGGAGCCGGTCTCATCTGCCAGGGCGCGGCATTTGGTGAGCAGGTCGGCATTGGTGGTGTAGGGGGCATGCGGCAGCACCGCCTGGCGGATGCGCGGGTGCCCCTTCCATTCCTCTGCCTGGGCGCGCACCAGGTCAAAATAGGCCTCGGCATCCTTGCAGGTGAGGGAGGGGAAGAACTGCGTGACACTCTCGCCCATGACAGCGCGCATGCCCAGCTTGTCTGCGGCGCGGAACACGCTGCGCTGGTGCATGTACATGTCATAGAAGGCAGTGGTGCCGGTACGGATCATCTCTGCCAGGGAGAACATGGCCCCCAGTTCCACCAGTTCGGGGGTGAGGCGTGCCTCTGCCGGGAAAATATCCTGCGTGAGCCAGTCCATGAGCGCCTTGTCATCCGAATAGCCGCGCAGCAGGCTCATGGAGACATGCGTGTGGGCATTGATAAGGCCGGGCATGATGACGGCCTTGCCCAGCTCCACGCGGCGGGCATCCGGGAAGAGGATTTCGAGCAGGTCGGTATGGCCTACGGAGAGGATTCTGCCGTCCTCCACGGCCACGGCGGCCTTTTCCAGAATGTCGCGTGCGTCATTCTGGGTGACTACGTAATCAGCGGAATAAAGGGAAATCATAGCAGGATAGTTTTTTTACCAGAACAGGCCGGCGCAGGTGCAGATGCTCAGGCCGTAGATGAAGTTGAACACAGCAATGCCGGAGATGAGGCGCGGACGCTGCCCCAGCCAGTTCATCCAGTCGCGGAAGAGGTAGGGCTTGCCCACCCAGAACATGGCTACGGTGAGCACCGGATACCACCACAGGGGAATGAGGATGCGGGAGTGCGGGTCCTTGAGGAAGGCGGCACTCATGGGCACAATGGCCATGAGCAGCAGGAAGAGGCCCAGCGCGCGGGCAAAGAGCTGTTCCTTGGCCATGCTGCTCATCACGAACCAGATAACCGGGCAGAGAATGAGCAGAAGCCCGCGGAAGCTTTCAAACTCAAACAGCGGCATGCACAGCGGGTTCCAGTCTGCCTTGAAGAGCAGGAGCGCTACCCACAGGAAATCAATGCCGAGCAGCACGGTGCCGGCGCTGCTTTTGGCATGCACACTGGTGAGCTGGCTGCGGAATTTCTCCGGGCAGAGCAGGACATACAGGCTCAGCAGCATGAGCACCATGCCCATGATGAAGCCGGTGGGTGCCAGTGAAAGTGTTTCGTAGATATGCATAGCGGTGTGTAATGGGGGTTAATCGTCGAGGTCGAGGTCATCCTCCTCGGTGGTGAGCGGTGCGCGCTCCAGGCGGGCTTGGGTCACGCGGCGGCCATCGGTGCCGATGACGGTGATAAGATAATCGCGCAGGCGGATCTGTTCATTGCATTCGGGCAGGTGCCCCAGCTGGTCGGTGATGTAGCCACTGAGGGTGGAAATGCCGTTGTCCTTCTCGATTTCGCCCAGTTCGGGCAGCTCTTCTTCCAGGTCGAACAGTGCAATGGAGCCGCTGGCAATGAACTGCCCCTCGCCCACCTTGAAGAAGGTGCGGGCGGCTTCGGTCTCGAATTCGTCCTGAATATCGTTGCCCACAATCTCCTCCAGCACATCGTCCAGATACACCAGCCCCTGCGCCTCGCCGTATTCATCCACCACCAGGGCAAAGTGCGTGTGCTCGCGGGAGAAGAAGTCCAGCAGGGTGTCCAGCTTCATGGTTTCGGGCACCACCTTGAGCTCGCGGCGCTCGACCATGATGTCGCGGGTGCCGCTGTGCACCATTTTGAGGATATCCTTCACATGCACCCAGCCCTTGGCGTGGTCCAGATGGCCGGAAACCAGGGCAAAGCGGCTGTGGCGGCTGGTGAGCACCTGCTCCAGCAGGCCTTCGAAGCTCTTGTTGATGTCCAGCACCTCCACGCGGCTGCGCGGCACCAGAATATCGCGCACGGCGCGGTCATTCAGCTCCAGCGCATTCATGGAAATCTCAGCCTCGGTCTCCGTCACTTCCTTGCTGCGGCCGCTGGCCTCCACGATGAGGGCGATTTCCTCTGCGCTGTGGGAGTCATTCGGCTCGTAGTGCGGGTCCACGCC
>JAZOTV010000219.1:0-9063 GCA_045657815.1 Akkermansia sp. | reverse complement strand
GGAAGGCTGCCGCATCCTCGCAGAAATCGGCAAGGAACTTCAGTGCCCGGTGGTAACAGATGTGCACACTGAACAGCAGGCTGAATATGCTGCCCAGTATGTGGATCTTCTCCAGGTTCCCGCCTTCCTGAGCCGCCAGAGCGACCTGCTGGAAGCCTGCGCCAAGACCGGCCGCCCCGTCAACATCAAGAAAGGGCAGTTCCTCGCTCCCTGGGACTGCAAGAACATCTGCGAGAAGATGGAAGCCTTTGGCTGCGATAAGTACATGCTCTGCGAGCGCGGTACCTCCTTCGGCTACAACAACCTTATCGTTGACATGCGCGGCATGTACTGGATGAAGCAGTTCGGCTGTCCCGTGGTGTTTGATGCCACGCACTCTGTGCAGCGTCCGGGCGGGCTGGGCGGCGCCACAGGTGGCGATCGTGAGCTGGCCCCTGTGCTGGCCAACGCCGCCATGACCATGGGCATCGACGGCGTATTCATGGAGGTACACAAGGACCCCGACCACGCCATGAGCGACGGCCCGAACCAGGTCTACCTCAAGGACCTCGAAAAGATTCTCAGCAACCTCATGCTGGTGCGCAAGGCCTGCCAGCAGATGGCCACCATCTAAATGAGAAAAACGCTCTCACTCCTTTCTCTGCTGCTGCTGCCCCTGCATTGCTGGGGGCAGCAGCGCACTGATGCTGTGGTGGAGGACGAATTCCCCGCCCTCCAGTTCCTTCCGGCCGGTTCCGTTGTCGAGGGCATCTCCATCCCCCGATATGAAGATCACCGGGTGAGCGCCCTGCTGCTGGCAGACAAGCTCATCGTCAAGACCCGCAAAACCGTGATTCTGGAAAACCTGACGGCCTCGCTCTACGGCGCAGACAAGACGCAGACAGATATCACAGCCGGCGATGTTTCCTACAACTTTGCCACCAGGATGGGCCGCACCACCGGCACAGCCCAGGTGACAGATCCGCGCTTCTCTGCCAAGGGTCAGGGCGTGGTATTCAGCACAGGAACCAACAAGGGATTCCTGCGCGGGCCGGTTGTCACGACCGTAGCCTCCAAATTGTTCACCGAAAAGAAGGACGATAAGAAATGATGAAATCCGCCATCATTGCAACTTTCTGCATTCCGGTATTCACTGCGACCGGCGCCTACACAGCAGATTACGCTTCATCTCGCCAGCAGGCGGATGTCTGGCAGGCCGAATTCTCCCAACTGGAGGAGGAACTTAAAGCCCTGGGTGTGGACCTTCAGGCTACCGGGCAGAGCGCAGAACTGCCGGAAACGGAAGACACCGTAGCCGTGGCAGACAAGGGTTTGTTCTTTGACACCGCCAATTCCAGCCTGGTCTACCTGGGCAATGTGCGACTGCGCGATGCCCGCGCCCGCATCAATGCCAGCAGCCAGCTGCACCTCTACCTGCCGAATCTGCCCAGCAATCGGACAAAAGACGCCGAACCGGCAGACACTCAGGAGACGCATGACGCCCCGGCGGCCGAGCCGGAACAGCAGCCCAGCCCAGCTCCGATTCTGGAGAAAGAAAACGAGGATACCCCCCGAATCCCGGCTGAACCCGCGCTCATCAATACTCACAGCGCCATTGCAGACAGCGTCAACAATAACATTTTCCTCTATTCCCCCGCCGGCGGTGAAGAGATTCTCCTGCAGCAGGAAAAAAATGTGGTTCGAATCACCCCCGGGGCAGATACCCCCGCCCGCATTCTGGCAGACCCGCAGGGCAACATCATGCTGGAAGGCAGTCTCATTGACCTGTGCATGGTTGATAAGAATGGCGCCGAAAGCCGCCTGAAGACCAGCGGAGGTCTGGTGTATTACCACGCCGCCACCCACACCCTGCACGCCCCTGGACAGGCCGAATTCACCCACCCGGAGGGCGGGCTGAACTGCGCAGACGGGCTCTGCGTTGTGCTTTCCCCCTCTGCAGAACAAGCAAAGCCGGGCAAGGGTTTCATGAGCCAGTTCTCCGGGCTGCGTTTCGACGGCATCTCCACCGCCACAGCAAAAGGCCAGGTGGTCATGACTGGCGTTGCAGCCGAAAACAGAGAAGCACTGCGCGCAGAGGCAGACACTCTTACCTACAACGGCAAAACAGGCGAATGCTCCTTGCTGGGCGGGAAATGCCGTCTGACTTACGGCGGGTACGATGTCTACACCGACGAAGGGCTGCACCTGCTGGCCAACGGCGACATTGAGCTGCGTGGTTCCAATATTCACGGCAATTACGAGCGCGACAGCGAGCAGGCAGGCCAGCGCATCAAGGGCACCTTCAAGGCAAATGCCCCTGTTATCTTCCGGGCAGAACTGGGCACCATCTCCACTGAGAAGGGCCTTTCCCTGGCCGATGCCGAAGCCGCTTTCAGCTGCGATGGCCCGGCGCACCTGGTGCTCACACCCAGGGAAGGAACCACCGTTCCCGAGCAGAAACCCGGCATGCCGAATCTGGCCATTGCACGCTACGGCAATGTATCCCGCGCGCACGCCTCCGGCAATGTTGTGGCGCACCGCTATGCCCCCGGCACCGGTGCCTGCATCAGTGAGCTGAAGGCGCAAAGCGTGGAGACTGACCTCGTGAGCGGCGAAACCCTGCTGCTTGGCGTGGTGGGAGAACCGCTTATTGCCAAGCATGAACAAAACAGCATCGAGGCTGTTCCCGCCGCGGGAGAAGCCGCCAGCATTCAGATCCTGGCCAATGGAGACCTCAAACTCAACGGCGACCGCATTACCACCACTCTGGTAAATAAGGACGGAACCCGCACCACCGCCTGCTGCAGAGACTATGTACGCCTTATCCGCGCAGAGGACAGGCTGGAAACCGGCAGCTCCACCGAAGTGAATGCCCCCACGGCCATTCTCACCACCAAGGGCAGCCTGAATGCCAGACTGGCAACCACCGGTACACCAGGCCCCCGCAAGCAGGGGCTCGCCGGCCTCAGCTTCAATTACAATGGCATCCGCGAGGCCACCACACAGCAAGGCTGCACCCTCCGCACCGAACAAGGCTCCATGCAATGCACAGGGCCTGTGCGCATTGAAATGGCAGAGGAAACCCGGCAGACAGACAGCGCACTGGGTGCGTTGAAACATGCCACCGCCGCAGAAAATGTCATCATTGCCGGCAAGGACAACACCGGGCGACTGCTCCGGGCATCGGGCGACCTGCTCACCATCGATGCCACCACTGGCATGAAGGTGCTCACCGGCAACCGTGTCACCGTGGGAGATGCCCATAACACCCACGTCATCACTGGCAATGATGCCGCTATCCGCATCGATGCCCACAACAATGTCTCCATCAGCGGCAGCAACCACACCACGCACGCCACCAATGTGCGCCAGCAGCTGAATAACCAGAACAACAAGAATACCAAAAAGTAATTATGGATATCCTTCTCAAGGCCTCCGGCCTCTGCAAATCCTACGGCGAGCGCCAGGTCGTAAGCAACGTGAACTTTTCCGTGAATGCGGGCGAAATCGTGGGGCTTCTGGGGCCGAACGGCGCCGGCAAGACCACCTCTTTCTACATGGTGGCCGGGCTGGTTCGCCCCGATACCGGCACGGTGGATTTCTGCGGCAAGGATGTTTCCGGGCTGCCCATGCACCTGCGCGCCCGCCTGGGCATGGGCTACCTGCCCCAGGAAGAATCCATCTTCCGCAAGCTCACGGTAAACGAGAACCTCATGGCCATTCTCGAAACGCGCGCAGACCTTACCCGCAAACAGCAGAAAGAAAAGTGCGATGAGCTGCTGGAACGCTTCAACATCACCCGCCTGCGCAAGAGCCAGTCCATCCAGCTCTCCGGCGGCGAGAAACGCCGACTGACCATTGCACGAGCCCTGGCAGCAAACCCCAAGCTGCTCATGCTTGACGAACCCTTTGCCGGTGTGGATCCCATCGCCGTGCAGGATATTCAGCACATCGTGGCATCCCTGCGCGAGACAGATGGCCTCTCCATCCTGATTACTGACCACAATGTGCGCGAAACGCTCGGCATTGTAGACCGGGCCTACATCTTGTTCGAAGGCAAGGTTATCAAAGAGGGCACGGCAGATGAAATCGCCAATGACCCCAAGACCCGCAAGATTTACCTGGGCGAACAGTTCAAGATGTAAACAGCGGCGCAAGAATAGCGCAAAGCTCATCATATGAGGCCACACGCGAAAGCTGTGGCCTCATTGGCTTTGTGCCGGGAATCCCCTTGGCATAGGCCAGCAGGCGGGAACGCATGGCACGCATGGTCACCAGTTCATCGCCGTAGTGGCGGCTGTCCAGCGCCATGCGGGTATGGCGCAGCATGAAATTGAGCCGTTCCTGCGGGGAGGGCGGTTCCGGCACCAACCCCGTGCGCAGGTATTCCCTGGCCTGGCGGAACAACCAGGGGGCATTCATGGCCGCGCGGCCAATCATCACCGCAGAGACCGCCGTGGTCTCTTTCGCGCGCTGCACATCCTGCGGGGTGCAGATATCGCCATTGCCGATAACCGGAATGCTCACCAGACGGGCGCAGTGGTCAATCATATTCCAGTCGGCCTGGCCGCCATATTGCTGGGAGCGAGTGCGCCCGTGTATGGCAATGGCTTGCACACCGGCATCCTCCAGGCGACGCACGGCCTCCGGCGCGCAGATATGCTCCATATCCCAGCCGATACGGATTTTGGTGGTCACCGGGCAATCATTGCCCAATTCCTTCACCACAGCGGCGGCAATACTCTGCAGCAGCGGCAGGTCTTTCAGCAGGGAGGAACCGCCATTCTTCCCCACCACCTTAGGTACCGGGCACCCGGCATTAATATCCAGGAAATCCGGCTGCATGGCATCCACAATGATGCGGGCTGCAGCGGCGCAGTGCTCCGGCACAGAGCCGAAAATCTGCACCCCCAGCGGGCGGTGAGCATCCTCGAACTCCACATAGCGGCGGTTGCGGCTCCAGGCCTGAAGCACCCCTTCTGCCGATACAAACTCCGTCACCATCACATCAGCCCCTTCTTCCTTGCACAAGGTGCGGAAAATGGGGTCGGTCACCCCCGCCATGGGGGCTAAATACAAGGGGAAGCTTGAAAAATCCGGCAGCGCCATGCCGCGCAGTGTAGCATACTCTCACCGGCGGCACAAGGCTTTTGTCATGGCCCACGCGCAGCGTGGATTCCGGCAGGTCCATATCCGGCTTCGCCGGACGAATTACTCCCGGGGGTCGGACTTACCAGAAAAGGCTTTCCACCCACCCCATGTATGCAGCAACGAGCTCCACGCCCCAGAACAGCCAGATGGCGGCTGCAGCAATGAGCGCCGGGCCGAACGGCATGGGTGTTCCGCGTCCGATACGCGCCACAATGGCCGCAGCAATGCCGATGAAGCTGCCGCCCACCAGCGCAAACACCACACCCTGCCAACCGCAGAGCGCACCGATAGCCATGGCCAGCCAGGCATCGCCGCTGCCCATGGCTTCCTTGCGGGCAGCATAGCCGCGGCAGGTGCCGCGTAACTCCTCGTGTTCCTCCAGAGAAAGTCGGGTGCCATCCGGCAGGGTGAGAGTATCCACGGTGAACAGCAGCTCCCCTGCCCCGGTGTCATGCGTGCTTTCCGTTCCGGCCACCAGGGTGAACCGGTTGCTGGTCTCCATGAACAGCTCGCTCCAGAGCAAGCGCTCGCCGCCCACCAGAAGCTCCACATCCTCGCCATCTGCAGCCTGATGCAGCACCCACTCCTGAGGGGCATCAAAAACCTGCTGCCTGCGTCCAAAGAAGAATTTACCCGTCAGCGCCACCAGACGGAACAGCAGGAAACCGCCGAAGGCACCGCCCAGGCTGCTCATGAGCCCTTGCAGCGGCTCCACGCCCTCTCCGCTGAACCAGGGCGAAAGCAGATTCACCCCCACACCGGCAGCCGTAGCCAGCAGCGTCAGTGAAGGCAGCACCACCATCTGCTCCCAGTCGATGCAGAAACAGGCCAGCATCACCGCGGCCCACACACACAGCAGCAGCTGGGTCACCACATCATCGGTGCAGAAATACCACGCCACCGCAGCGAAAAGCAGTGCACACACCAGCTCCACCACACAGTAGCGGGCTGTGTAATGCCGGCCGCAGCAGGCAGTACGCCCACGCAGCATCACATAACTGATGACCGGCAGATTCAGGTACCACGGAATCGGCGCCTTGCACTGCGGACAGAACGAGCGTTTCGGCTCGTTCACACTCATCCCGCGCGGCATGCGGTAAATCACCACATTCAGAAATGACCCCACACAGGCCCCGAACAAACCGAAAAACAAAGGCAGCAGCCACGGTGTGGCCGCTGTCACCTCCTGCGTGAATGTATAAATCTCCTCCATGGTGCTGACTTCTCAGAACATAGCACATCTGCCCCCACCCGCGCAAACAAAAAGACCGGCAGCACATCCTGCCGGTCTGAAATTGTGTTGTGCAGCCAGGCTTACTTGTTCTGCCAACCGCCACCCAGCTGGGTGTAGAGGGTGGGCACGCAGGAAGCATACTGGTAGCGGTAGGCTGCCAGCTGGGTCTGAGCCGGGAACAGTGCCTGCTGGGCCGTCAGCACCTCGTAGTAGCTGGCAAGGCCCTGGGTGTAGCGGGCCTGGGCCAGCTTCACACTCTCCTGAGAGGAAGCCACGGCCTGCTCCTGCTTCTTCATAATATCGCGCAGCTTGATACGCTGGGTCAGCGTGGTGGAGATTTCAGCCAGGGCAGAAAGCACGGTCTGCTCATAGTCGGCCTTGGCAGCCAGGAAGGCATCGCGCTTCATTTCCTCATTGGCGCGCAGCTGGCCGGCAGTGAACAGAGGGCCGGTCAGGTTGGCGCCGATACCCCAGCCATCCTCGCTGCGGGACAGGCCATGACGGAGGTCAGGCGTGGCGATACCGGCCAGGCCGGTCAGGCTGATGCTGGGGAAATAGCTGGCAATGGCCACGCCGATTTCGGCATTGGCAGCGCGCAGCTTCTGCTCGGCAGCGCGGATATCCGGGCGGCGGGCAATCACATCTGCCGGAATACCGGCAGCCACGCCACTGGCATTGGCAAAGGACATCATGTTGCCACTGCGGGCAATGGGACCGGGAGCCCGGCCAGCCAGCACAGAGAGGGTGTTCTCCATCTCGGCAATCTGCATCTCCAGATTCGGGATCTGGGCCTCGGCGGCATGCAGGTGGTACTCGGCAGAGGAGGTCTGCAGACGATCAGCCACGCCTCCCTCCAGCTGGTTTTCAAAAAGCTTGAGGGATTCGCGGTAGGAAGCCACGGCCTCGTGGGCAATCCGCAGCTGCTCATCCAGCATAATGAGGCGGAGATAGCCATTGGCCACCTGCTTCATGAGCGAGATACGCAGATTATTCATTCCTTCCTCTGCAGCCAGGGCCTTGGCCTCGGCAGACTCCACCCCCTTGCGGGTCTTCCCCCAGATATCCAGCTCCCAGGAGGCGCTCAGGCCTGCGGCACCAGGAATCCTGTCCGTTGTAGCGGTGGAAATTGTTGCGGGAGAACTGGCACCCTTGCTGCCCTGCGCCAGATAGGCAATGGAGGGGAACATCGGCGCACGAGCCACAGTAATATAGCGGCTGGCGGAGTTCACATTGTGCATCATGGCCTCCAGGCTGCGGTTGCTGGTAAAGACATCGTTCAACAGCGCCTGCAGGTTCTTATCGTTAAGCACCTGTTGCCAGGCAAGATCTGCCATGGTGCTGCCTGCGGAGCTGTTCCCGCGGAATTCTGCGGGAACAGGCATCTCGGGAGAGCTCCAGATGGGGCCAAATGTGCAGGAGGCCGCCAGTCCGGCCACACCTGCGAGACTCAGAATAAGTGCGCGGTTCATACTAAGGTTAATATATCGACTTGTTTGATATTGTCAAGTTTTTTTATCCTGTTATTCAGCTTGTTATTCATCGTTCTTCTGAGCTGCCAGATATTCACGGGCGCCAACCTCATCCGGGTCTTCTCCCAGGGTAGCCAGCTTGAATTTAATACGGAACAGGCGCATAATGAAGATATACGAACAGGGTATGAGGAACACACCCACCACAGTGGCCACGGTCATGCCCACCACCACAACGGTACCGATAGAGCAACGGGCGAGCGCACCGGAGCCGCTGGCCATCATAAGCGGCACACAGCCCAGGATAAAAGCCAGAGAGGTCATGAGAATGGGACGCAGACGCAGCTTTGCTGCGGACAGCGTAGCACTCATGAGGTCCTTGCCTCGTTCCATTTCCAGATTGGCGAACTCCACGATGAGAATGGCATTCTTGGCAGCCAGACCCACGAGCATCACCAGGCCCACCTGGGCATAGAGGTTAAGTTCCATCCCCATCCAATACAGACCAGCATAGGCCCCCAGAACAGCGATTGGTACGGTAAGGAATACCGAAATCGGCAGGGTCCATTTCTCATACAGAGCCACCAGAATGAGGAAGGCAAACACCGAGGACATGGCAAATATGGTGGCCAGTCCGGTGCTGTTGCGGACCTTGTTTTCCTGGAATGACATATCCTGGTAATCCATACCGATCTTGGCCGGGTCCATGGTCTCAGCATACACCTGCTCCATGGCCTCCATGAGCTGCTGGGTAGAGACGCCGGGGCGCGGCATCACATTCAGCTTGGCTGAATTGTAGATATTGTGGTGCATCACGAACTCGGTATCCGCAATATCCTTGATTTTCACCAGAGCAGAAAGTGGCACTCGCTCGCCGTCCATATTATTCACGAAGAAGCCGTCCATCTTATCCAGGCTCACACGATCAGCCCCCTGAGCCTGCATATAGACCTGCCACTGCTGGCCGAAGGCGTTGAAGAAGTTCACGAAGGAAGAGCCGTTGTAGGTAGCCAGCAGACTGTTGGCAGCGGCAATCTCCACACGGTGGAACTTGCATTTCTCCTTGTCCAGCTCCATAAATTTCTGCGGGGTGTCTGCCATCATCATATCCATGCACACGGCTACTTCCGGGCGCTGGCAGGCAGCTTCCTCAAAACGCACCACCTGCTCGCGGAGGAAAGGTACACCCTGTCCTTCCAGGTCATTGAGCACCATGGTCACACCATTGGC
>JAZOTV010000218.1:0-3598 GCA_045657815.1 Akkermansia sp. | reverse complement strand
TGCGGAATTGCTGAAGGTATACGGCGCTGAGGATATGCTTTCTATCCGGGTTGCGGCTATCAAGGTGGCACGGCGGTGCAATAAACCCACCGTTGTTGCCTGTCTGCTGAAGTCCTGCCCCTCCTTGCCTTCATACTGCCTGGAGAACTGGTTTGCGCGCAATGCCAAATCCTCGCCGCCTGTCCGCGACCTCCTCAAGCGCAAGACTTTTTACGAGTGTACAAAGAAAATCATCCAGCGAACGCAGGACGTGGGCAACTGTACGGCTGTTATGACCACGCTGTTGAATCTGATGCGCGATGAGGACCCGGATGTTGGTATACGCGCAGAGATGATGAGGAACCTGCTTGTATCGAAAGGGGCTCCTCAATTGGGTTGACTGCGCAGTCTGGCCGCATCCAGCGGCTGGATGGTATAGCCCTCGATTTCGTTCAGCCCGGTATCGCGGTGCCCATGTTCGCCATCTGCATGCTGGGCGATGAGCGCCACAATGCTGCGGGCCCTGGCGCGCTGGTCAGCGGGTACGGCCTCATTCAGCTCGGCGTGGCGGGCAATCATATAGGCTGCGTAGCAATCCATCAGCGACTCCATGTAGTCATGCTGCAGTTTTTTCTGCAGCTCCGGAGCCAGCTGGCTTATAGCGCGGGAGCAGGCACCCCGCCAGTCAGGCAACTCTGACCACATGTCCTCATCTGCCTGAGCCACTGACGGATTGCTGTTTGCTGCCAGGGCAAAATCAGTAATGAAATCAGGCTGGCTGGCATCCAGCCCCAGCGCAGAGAGCTCCTTGTCATATTCGAGGACCAGAGCCAGGGCAAACCGGCTTTTTTCCTCATCCGTAAGGGTGTTCATGCGTTCTGCTGCTTCCGCCAGTTTCTGTTTCCCCTCCAGATAGGGATCTTCCTGGCCTTCCATGACAACGTTGTAGAACATGATGGGTTTGAACCGCCCCATATCCTCACCGGTGCCAGTGGTGGGAACGGGGGCCGTCTGCGTGCAGGCGGCAAGTGCAAGGCTGAGACCGATGAAGCTGATTTTCTGCATGGTTGGTGAATGGTGGCTGCCCGCCCGCAGCAGGAGGGCAGGTTCTTTTCAGGTGGCTGCGGGAAGTATAACGGGCTGATATGAGTATGGCAAGACATAAATATCCGGAGTTCTGGATGATACCCATTTGCCGCACATGTGTCCCAAAGATTGCTGCGCCAAATTGGAGTTTGTCGGGCGGATGTTTCTGGTCGGAGCGGGGGACTTTAGTCCCCCCAACGGTTATGTTTTCGGGACTGAGGTCCCGTGCTCCGAAGGATTTGAGCCCCCGCCAAATGTGAAATCTTTGGGACACATGTGCCATTTGCCCCCCGGTTGGAGTAAATTTGCTTGTGTTGCCGGGTGGGTATGATAGAATGAGGAAAAGGTTTTCCCTATGTTTCGTTATTTATTGATGTTATTTGGATTTGCGGTATGCTCGCTGGGTGCGTCGGAGCAGCCGGAATGCCCCCGTGTGTATGAAGATGCCTATGCCCGGGAGCATCGCTTGTATTTTCCCGAGCCGCTGGTGAGTGAAACGGTGGTGAGTAACGGCGGGGCGACGGACCAGTCGGCCTATACGGAGCAGGACCTGGGGCGGCATCTCTTCACCCTTGCCGGGGAAGACAAGCACAAGCCCATCGCCCGCTGGTCGGACCAGAACAAACTGGAAATCCGCTACCCGAAGGGCACTTCCTGCCAGACGGAATACAGGTTCCAGATAAAGCCGGGCACCACCTATCTGGGCGGTGCTCCTGTGGTGGCCCGGGATGTGACGCTCCGCATGCCGCCCGGCCGGCTTTCGGGGCGACGCATCATGGATGAGCGGGGTATGGGCATCGTGGTGTGTCCGCGCACCCTGGAATCCCGCGAGGATATGGAATTCTCCGCGCAGAAGCACCCTCGCTTTGTGTTCCGCAGGGCACGGCGCGGATTCTGGTCTGATATGCGCTATTATATCGACTGCGTGGAAGGCGTGGTGGAACCGGCTTATCTGAAGCAGGGGCTTATGCCGGCCTCTCTCCGAGTGCTGGCAGACAAGGGGGAGACGGTCTGGAAAGCATTGAAGCAGCATAGCGTGCTGCCCGGCCATGTGGTGGTGCGCCCGGCTAAGCCGCTGGACCAGGATGATGAATGGCATCTGCTGGTGGTGCCCCGGGAGGGCGATGGCTTCAGCGATGAGGATCCCATCTGCCGTCAGGCTACTCCGGAGCCGGAGCTGGGTACCGGGGTGCAATGGCGTTTGTCGGACGATAAGAAGAAGTACCTGCTGGAAGTTTTCTTCAGTGAGCCTATGGCGCTGGGGGATATGCCCGCCTTGTTTGACCGCATGAAACTGATGGTGGGCACGCGCGAGGCAACACCTGCCGGACGCGGGCGGAAGACGCTGCAGATGGATGGATACACCCTGGAATTCCGCTACGCCGGGGTGTCTGAGGTGGAGCCGATCAAGGCGGATGACGGCGGTTATTACGATGTAGATGATTGGGATGTAGATGAGGATAAGCCGAAGCTTTCCTACACGCCGCAGGGGGTGGTGGAGGGATTCCTCATCGAAGTTTCTTCTGAGGCCCCCGCGCTGCTGGATGTGGTGCTGCCGGCGGATACAAAATCGCATCTCGGGTTTTCCTGTGCCCGGGAGCACCGTCACCGCATCTCGCTGAATCCGGCGGCTCCGGTGCTGAAGTCGGGTGATACCTTCGTCCTTCCCGCTAAGGGTGACCGCATGCTGCGCCTTCCGTATACGAATGTGTCCGGCGTGCAGGTGAATGCCTGGAAACTGGCGCATGAGATGACCGCCACGGCCTTCGGTTTTAACCTGAGTGACACGATGGTGGTGGCCAATCGCCGGCTGGTGTATGATTTGCTGAATGCACGCGAGTGGCGCGGCTATCGTCTGAAGGAGAACCCCGGCAGAGAGGCTGAGGATGCACTGGACAGTGCCGTGAAACAGGAGCGGAGGTATGCTGCCCGCAGCCGCAAGGTGCTGGAGGGTGCCACCGCCTTCCCCGGTTGCCGGTTGCAGGCCGGGCAGGGGGGCATGCTGCAGAGTGGTGAGTTGCAGATGAAGCTGGATGATGCCACAGGTGGCAGCCCCGCCCCCGGCATGTACCTGCTGCGTTTCCGGCAGCAGGCGAATCCGCAGGTGCGCAGTGCCCTGCGCCTGATGAAGCGGGCTGAGGAATCGATGGATGGCCAGCGGGATGTGCTGGTGCAGGTGACGGATTTGAATGTGACCTTCGGCAAGGATGCTGTTCTGGTGAATCGCTATTCTGATGGCAAACCGGTGCCGCATGCCGTGATGTCCTGGCTGGATGACAGGGATAAGCCGCATCAGCTCAGCATCCGTGATGGTATCGGCTGGTTCCCCAAGGACTGGCCGGATGGCCTCAGAGCCTGGATTCACTCCGGCGATGACGTGGTCATGACGGCCTTCCCGTATCGCTCTTCGTATGCGTATGATGATCGCGTTGAGGATGCAGAGAAGGCCTCCACGATGCTGGTGCTGGATCGCCCCCTCTCCCCCCCCCGCGATACAGTGAATGTGCGCGGTGTGCTGCGTCTGCGCAAGACG